>JACRDE010000279.1 GCA_016212935.1 Desulfomonile tiedjei
ACTTCCCGAGATAGGCCGCCACGCTGGGAGCATCCCCAGGGAGTGCCAAGAGTAGCTTGGCTTCTTTGAGATCTGCAATCAGCTGAAACAGCTTGGGAATTCTTTCCGATTGACCCAAGCCGATTCGATTGGCCAGTTCCAGGTATTGCGGTTCCATAAGGACTTCTCCTCAAGCGCTATGTTAAATATTGGGCATATGAGCACACGACCATGAGTTCGTCAAGATTGCTCATAAGATTTGTGAATAAAGATATATCCGAGGTCGGACTCAGCGGAAAGGATAAGATTTCCGGTCTCATTTGTGGATAGACACGAACGGCCCCAGAAAAGAATCCCAGTCCGGCCGCTGAAAACAAACTCCTTGACGGGGACCCTGGGCGAATGTTCCCTAATTGAGTATCAATTTCACCGGCCGGGCCAGTGCTATGAAGATGCCGTTTGCGGTTTTTCCTCTCGTGGTGGTCCCGACGTACATTTTCAAGGTATCCGCCAGTTGCTTGACGCTGCTGTTCAACAATCTAACGCATCCATGGGATTGCCCCTGGCCGATGCTCCACGGAGAATTTGTGCCGTGAACACGGTAACCCCCACTATCTACCATCCTCATCTCCGAAGCCAGGATGTCGTTCTCGTCCAGTACTTCAACGGATTTTCCATAGCCCGCCGCAGGAATTTTCTTGAAAAGGGGCATCATATGTCCGCCATAAACCGTGTTGCTGGGAGACTCACCAATAGCCCAATCACTGGGAGGAGGTATCCACATGGGCTTGTCATCAAAGATTCTGCAAACGTAATAGGTGCCCCGCGGAGTCGGATATTCAGCCGAACCTAACCCAGTCTTGCAAGCGAACAATAACGTCTTTTCCCCATCGCCTTTTCCCGCGAACAGCCTCAAAGTGTATTCTTTTCGATCCACAAGTATTTCAAAGGTCGAATACAAGTGAACCGGGTCTCCCACCATGCCCCCGGAATTCTCAAAGCTTGGCCCTGCGTCTAAGATTTCCGCCGCGCTCCTGCTCGTCGCGGACATCTGCGTGAACGGAACCGTGCGATCTCTCCCTCTTCCGACCATTTCCGAGAAGCTACTGCCAGGTAAGAGAAGTTCTCCGGAATTGCGGCTTCCTTCTGAGGAAGCAGCCCTGTCCTTGGTGTTCACGCGGACCTCGGCGGCTCCCCTACGAGTTTCAATCCTCATGAACGAATCAGAAAGGATTTTCTCTATATCTGTGTCGTATTTTTCGTCTTCATCCTGTGCATCCGAGGGATGAGCCAAGCTCAACAACATTTCATTCACATAAGAATCCCTGGCCTGAACTCCGGACGCCAGAACATACAAGCAAGAAAGTCCCACCGCTAAACGTATAGGCCACCGCATACTTCTCCGACTCCCTGACAAAAAAACTAGAGCGTATCGTGAGGCCGTGAGCAGGATACGAGTGCCGACCCTTCCATCGAGCCAAGTAAGGGGAACGAGATCTCAATCAGCAATTCCCGATAACCCGCACCCAAGAAGCCTCAACTGAAAACCACATTTACGGGAAAACAGTTATGCTACAGAATAGTATAATTTGATGAGGAGTCAAGCCAAAAAAGTCGAGACATATCACAGTAGAGGATAAGAACCATGTTGAAGATAAAAAACAGCTTTTGCGGACCGCCAGATCGGCCTTCCACGCGAGTACCCGATGAAGCAGGTCACAAGCGGAATTGCATTTTACAGGAGTCTCCGAAGACAAATAAGGCTGTGTCGTTCGCAGCGATGGAAATTACCCGCAACCGGTCTTACGCCAAGTGAGGAAGAAACTCGCAGGAGGGGGGATACGGTTCTCAGACGGAAGGCTGGAGATCTGAGGGGCAAACCTTCTAAATTTGCCCCTCAACCGGCGACAGATTCCTATCATCCTCCTCGGACCAGTTCACCGATCGACCGGACACCGCAAATTCTTTCTGTTTTCACCGCTATCTAAATAGAGGATACGGATTACTGCCATACTCAACACCATGACAAGGGAGCCTCAATGATGGGCAAGCAGTATCGAATGCACACGGGACAGCCTGCTTGTCTAGTCCAGGGGGACGGCAATCCACTGCGCAAGGATTCATTACAGGCGGGAAATAGCAAGGAGCTGCATAGCACTGGGCCAAACAGTCCGAATCACGATGCAGCCCGAAAGAAAACCCGGCATCCGAAACCTGAGCAGCAGCGACAACCAACACCAACGCAATAAGGAGAGAGACAGTTTTCATTACACACTCCCGAGACGTCCGGTTGAATCTTCTTCCGTGACTGTCACCTCAAAGAGAATATGCTCGTATAATAGCAGATAAATAGCTATTATGTCAACCATAGCTTTTACATTAAATTATAAATCGGTTTATTAAATGTCCCCAACGTCAATGCTGGACAGCTCTTGGGAGCGACATTTGACCTTTGGATCAACCGTTGATAAACTAGCTTCGAAGCATTTGTTCAAGTATTAGCAGGATCGGGAGCACCTATGAACAAGCGCGGAATTCAACAGTTTGCCGTTCAAAAAAGGCGACCCAAAGAGAAACAGCAGTTCGGCAGCTTCAATGCCACTGAGTTGTATTGCCCCAAATGCGGCAGATCCATGCCTGTGCGGGAACGACTGCTTCTCGTGCTTCCTGAAGGGGACAAGTACGAATACCTGTGCGCTTATTGCGGCACCTCGGTGGGGGACAAAATAGTCCGTGGCGAGCGTCAGCCCATGGTCATAATTTGAAAACGGATCATACGGAATAATGAAGTGACGGCGACTTGAGAGCAACGCAGATTTGAGCAGGCCGGGATGACTTTTCTGTCCGGCCGTTCAGTCCTAACAACGTTTAGCCACCTGATCCGATCTGTTGGGGGTTGGTACTCAGCGATCTTATTTCTTCCGTCTCCAATTTTCACGAATATCGCCGTTGAACCCCACGTAAAGTATGTCTCTGTCTCCAGCAGTCTCCATGACTCGTTCAGCTAGATTTCGTCGACCTTTAAGGCTGATCCCCGAGTGGAATGAGTATTCACTCAGAAACCTCAACCTCTGGGCGGCTCCAATTGCAAGGGGAGTCGAAAGAAAAATCTGAGTAAGGTTCTTGGTTCTTTGCTTCCAGGAAATCCCGCGGCAGAACCGTACGTCATCGTAATCCAGCAGAAAAAAACGAATTCCATGCCTTCCGGTTGCTGTCGCTTCGTTCCCATTCGATAGCGATTCCGCCGAAATGTCTTGCGAGGCTGCGGAGTCCGCCACCATTATGTTGCATGTTTTAAGGTCAGAGTGAAAAACCCCAGAGTAATGAAGTCTGGCCATGAATCTGCCGAAGATCCTAACCAGCCCTCTCTGCTCTTCAAGGGTCCATTTCTCGGATATTCTCGTCAAAATATAACGATCAAGTTCGCGGGCCCTGGGAAGATATTCCATTATTATCCACTCAGCGCGAACCAATCCCATGCGCCGCTCTCTTATGAGAGCAAGAGGGAAAGCTGCTCCAAATCCTGAGTTAATCAGAATTCCGCCATTTCTGAAGGCTCGAAGGCCTTGGGTGGACCGGAAAAACCCCTTGGACGCGTGTGCCCACCCTCTCCAGCGGAACTCTTTGACACATAGCGGCGAATAACCCGGCAGTTCCACTAGAGTGACAGCGCTTTCGGGCGCGTTTTTCAGAATCGACCCCGAGCCTGACGAGATTATGCGTCGATGTTCCGCTAGAGCGGCCAGGGCTAACTCACCAAGGGATTTGCTCGATCCCAGCGGGGGCTTTGCCTCAGGATTTACGTTAACGCGAAGGCTCAAGTGATTATCCCGATGAAGTAGTGTCCCGAAAGCCTCTCTTGAACACGCGAATTATGAGGCATTTTAGGAAATATCTCCAACTTCTGGGCCGCCATGGTGTTCTTTCGACAGAAGTCCGGAACCACTTTAGCGCCTCTGGCACGTTGCCAGCTTTCATGTGGGCTCGGCCGAAGGATATATCGTGGTCGGACAGCGTCCTGAGAAACAGTCTCGCGGGGATGCGTTCAGGATCATAGTTCCGCATGAGAATGTCATACGTGTCGGTACGAACCCCTACCCTGTTATGGCTGGTATTGGATTCGTACAGACGAATGAATACGAGTGGTTGATCCACGTATGCAATCGGATGAGCAGCTGCTATCCTGAGCCACACGTCGAATTCATCGGCGAACCTGTAATTCGTCGGAAAACCGTTCACTTCACGGAAAACGTCTCTGCGAATCATCACCGAAGAGGTGTGAATGAAGCTCTCGGAGTATTCTTTCACGAACAAGTCGCCCTTTATCCACCGCGCATTTCCGGGCACATTGCACTTTTTCCCCAGCCTCACGTGTTTGGCTGCCACCAACGCGACATCAGGGTTGGCGTTGACGAATTCGGCTTGAACTTCGAGCTTGTTCGGAGCCCAAATATCATCGTGATCAAGGAATGCAAGCCACGCACCCCGGGCAATGGACGCGCCGCTGTTCCTCGAAGAAGCTATCCCGCTGTTGGACTGTTCGAGCGCTTTGATATCACCCTGTGCGCCAAGCCACTCGCTCGTCCCGTCTGTTGATCCATCATTCACCACTATGATTTCGAAATGTCCGTACGTTTGATTTCGCACGGATTCCACCGTTTCCTTCAGGAGCTCAAGTCTGTTGAAGGTTGGGATTATGACGCTGATAAACGGGTAAGATCCCATGCGATATGAAACGTAGGTTTTGAGAGAATCAGGGCACTGTCCCTGTTTTGCTCTCAGGTGTCAAAGATTTTGTCGACGGATGCGAGAACACTCTCCGGTGTTATGCTCTTCATACAAGGATGATTCGAGATTGGGCAACGAAAATTCCTACACGGAGCGCATTCAGCATTTCCCTGAATGATGTGTGCCCGCTTTCCGTAAGGCGCAGTCGCTCCGGGAATCGTAGGACCGAATATTGTCAGGACACATGCTGCTGCGGCAACGGCAAGGTGCGCGCTCCCTGTGTCGTTGGAAATGACCATATCCGAAAGGTTCATCACAGCCAGGGAATCAGTCATTCCGGTACGGCCTGCCAGATTTATTGCTTCTCCGCGCATTCTAGCAATTATGCCGTCAACCAGGACCTTTTCTCCAGGAGCGCCAAGAAAGACGACAGCGGCACCGCGCTTAATCAATAGATCGGCGAGTCCAGCGAAATTCTCCGCAGGCCATCTCTTGGCCTCGGAATTTACTGACCCAGGGCAAAGGCAGAAAAAAGACCTTCCTGGATTCAGACCATTTTCAGCAAGAATTCTTCCGGCACGCTTCAGACTCTCAGGACCGATCCGGACTGAGCAATCGGGTTCGCTGGAATCCGATTTTCCCAGAATTCGCTCTTCCAGGTGGTTGGTTACGGCAAGATAATAGAATACCTGATGTTTACGCCTTGTTTCCTGGGTCAGTGGAACCCGCACGTTCAGCAACGGCCCTCGGAGATCCGTCGGGAACCCTACCCGAACCGGGATCCTCGCCAGCCATGCCGTGAACGCGCTTTCAAATGCATTCTGGAAAAGGACCGCCATGTCAAATTTGCCACGGCTCAGATCGCCCCTGACGCGAAACGGCCTGGTCAATGGACCGCCGAAGGTGCCGTCAAATGAGATCACCTCGTCCGGAACTCCAGTGCTCTGTGTCAAAGGGACGAGTCCAGCGGAAACCCACATTGTGATTCGAGCGTCCGGGAATATCCTCCTCAAGGCCCTCAACGCGGGGATAGTCATTACCGTGTCGCCGACCCAATTCGTGCCCCTTACCACTATGTGCGAAACATTAGACGGGTCCGATTTGCGCATTTTTGCTGCTCAGCGGCCGTAACTCAAGCTGACTCTTCTTTGTCCAAAGGGACAGCCTCATCGATAAGCATGATCGGGATGTCGTCCTTGATCAGGTACTTGAGTCGACACGAATTGCAGATGAGTCCGTCCTGATTCTCAGTCAAAATCAGGTCACCTTTGCATTTGGGACACACCAGAATGTCCAGCAGCTTTTGATTGACAGCCATAGCGTTCACCTATTCTCCGAGGAGGAAATACTCATGGAGTCTTTCAGTTGTTCCAAAGGCTCCAACAATCCGCCATGAAAGTCAAGCAGCTGTTAACAAGGACTGTGACGAATGCCTCAACAGACCAGAGAAGATCAACGCAGAATTCCGCATCCGAAGGTAGCAAAGTATGAACCGGAGCACTTGTTCCTCCGATCACGCGAAGGAAACCACAGGTGCTCCTCCGGGAAACCTAAGCTGAACCGCATCTGGCCTGTCCATCCCGGCCGACGAGAGGTGGGACATACAATTGTTTTTGTTATTGACAGTCCACTGGCTCCATACGATGCAACTTTCAGGAGAGCACCCGTTCCCCAGTCAGAATGAAAACTGTCCGGCCCTGATCCGTAATTGCTTGCCTAGTGGTACGGTGGTTATTGGCCTATTTTCTCCAGTTCCTGGCGCCAGAAGAAGTTTGCAGCTTCCACATAGGCTCGCTTCGGGACGATTTCAGCGCTGACTGCCTCCATGCTGGCATGTGATATGCGGCCTTGCCGAACTAATTCTTCACCGGCCTTCTCAGCTGCTTCCAGGACTTTCTTGATCTCACCGGCCATCATTTCAGGGTATCTCAAGACCGGCCCGTGAGGTCTAAGCAGGTGTCCGGCGTATTCCGCGTTCATATTGAGGCAAAACTTCCGGCAGTGCATTACCAAGGAATCGAAATTGTCGACTTCGTGGAATCCGCAGTTACTTATCACAGCGAATTTCGAGGCCTTATTGCGTCTGGATGGGTGACGGCAATGATCTTCCCGAAATGTGATTTCCGGTTTCAACAATGGCACGGTGCGATCCAGAAATACCTTGGATTGGCCGGTGATGCCATCTACATAAACAGGTGTAGCAAGGACAAAGATGTCTGCCCACAGAAGTTTCTCCAGAAGTTCCGCTTGATCGTCTCTGATGACGCAGTTCCCAGGAGTTTGTATCCAACACGTGAAACAACCGAGACAAGGACTTATCTTCTTCTTGTTCAGAAAGACTTCGTCAACTTCAGCGCCCGCGTTTTCCGCCCCTCTCACGAACTGACGCTGCAACATGTACGTCACACCCTTCTTGCCATGAGGGCTACCGTTAACTACGAGAGTGTTTTTCTTCATTCCAACCTCCGATATCTATGCTGCCGCGCATTAATACCAGTTCGCATTGAAACAAGGAAGAATCGGGGAGGACCTTCTTGAAAGAAGTTCCTCCCCGAACCCCACCTCAAGAACTTTTGGCACTCACCGAATCCCTATTTCCTGAAAGGAAATTTGGGATTCCGGCAAATGATAGAAGTTTCTGGAAGGGGGTTTGGGGGGAAACTCTTCACTAAAGAGGGTCCCCCCAATTTTACTTCTTTGAATGCGGATTAGTATTAGGTCCTTACCGCTCCAGGCCCCATTGATATTTCTTCGGAGACGCGGGAGCAGGTTCTCGATCTTCCGAGTTTGGGGTTTTCAGATCGGCTGTCCCAGCGGGAGCTCCCCAATTGAACTTCTTCGGACTTCTGTCGGGTTCTGTCTCCACTGGCCTGGGTCCGTCACCCAGTTCATGGTTGGCTACAATAATCGGCACTGTCGGTAAGTCAGCCACCACGAAATTCGCACGAATCAGAATACTTCTAGCCTGAATTTCATCAGGAAACGCGGGGTATGGAGCGGCAGATCTGATTGCATCGACGAGTGAACGATCCATGTCCCAATTGCCGGACCCTTTCACCAGCTCCACCGACCGCACCGAACCGTTGCTGGCTATGGAATACTCAATGCTGATGCGACCCTTCAGAGGGCCTGGTTCGCTAATGCTCACAGGCGTGGTCCATGCCCTCTGAATGAAGTCCCTTGTAAGCAAGGTGTAATCATTGAAAACTTTGTTCCTGTTAGAACGGTCCACAACGATCTCATCCGGTTGAGCTAAGGCAAGCATAGCGGTCAAGAGACCAAAGGAAAGAGCCAGCCCTATGATAATGGATTTCTTCAATTTATTCTCCTCCTTGTTCTTACGTATCGTATGATAAGATAGCTTTATTCCACTGGTTAAAATATTTTAGTAATAAATATTATGAATAAACTCTATTCATAAGTTGAGGTTCTGGTAGCAATGCCTTGATCTCACGTCAAGAAAAATCTTACAGGTGACTATCTTTTCTTGAAGTCTCGCCTCAGTTTCCTGCTCCCTTTTTTTGTTCCATATCCGCAGCAATAATGCTATGGTAGGCGTGAATTCCATGCCAAAAGGCTCGCGGGCAAGACATTATGGTGAAAACTATTTGGTTTTGGGACCTGCCTCTCGGGCCTCCTGTCTACGATCCGGAAATACAAAAGCATCAGTTTGCCGGAAAACCGTCAGCCTCCATGACTTGACCTTTTCCGAGGGCAGCGGAAATGAGTTTGGATCGAGCAAAGAGTATTGTCTTGCCTTTTCTGGCTTTCATGGTTTTCGGAGGACTTTGGGAGCTTGTTTCCACGTACGGTGGTTGGAGCGCCTCTGCTTTTCCTTCGCCACGGCAGGCTGCGGTGGGAATGTG
>JACRDE010000278.1 GCA_016212935.1 Desulfomonile tiedjei
CAAGTTAGCGCCTATGCCCCCAACCCCCCTTCCAGAAACTTCTATCATTTGCCGGAACCGCCATTTCCTGAAAGGAAATTTGGGGTTCCGGCGAGTGCTCAAAGTTCTTGAGGAGGTGTTCGGGGAGGCACTTCTTACAAGAATTGCCTCCCCGATTTTACATATTTGAGAGCGAATTCGTATGAGACGGCGCCCTCCCCCTTCCGCCACTACAGATATGAGCACCGTATAAATAGTGCCGATGGAGGATATCGGGGCAATGGCAGGCCGAATGGAACTGGACACACGGGATGGCATAGCAATATAATTACTTGGGCACTCTAGGCCCCTGAGGATAACACCGTGGGCAGACGAGCAATAGACGTCGGCGACTTTGTGAAGGACGTGCGAGCGGGCACCAGCTGTTCGGACCTGATGAACAAGTATGGTCTGGCTGAAAGAGTTCTTTACGAAATTCTGCAAGAATTAGTAAAGATGAAGAGACTCGCTCAATCCGATTTACCGACTGACTTTTCCTCACCTTCTGCACCTGATCTTGAGCTGGCCTCCACATGCAAACGTTGCGGCAGCCTTCTCCTGGCCGATTCCGGCGAATGTACCAACTGCCTTGCTGAGCGTGTCGGCCAGTTGATAGATGAAAAACAAAAGTTGACCAAGACTAACACTGGAGAACTTGGGGGTCCGAAGCCGGTTGCGGTTCGATCTGATGCTGTCGCGGATGAAGACGCTGTCTGTGACACCGATCACGAATCCCACTCTGAAACACCTAAGGAAAAGAGATCCGTTCCTAGGACACTTCATCGAACCAAACGCCCAGCGTGGCCGGCCCTGCTTGGGGGAGCTTTTTTCGCTGTGCTCGTGGTTGCAGCAATACTCTTGTATACCGAAGCGATAGAACTGCCATCCGGCCCGTGGCGTGCCGGTTCGGTTCCTCCTCCTGCCGAAAAGGCTGTAGCTCTACCCCTCCAAGAGATTGTGCCTAAAGATCCGGCAGCCCAGGAGCGGACCGACAGTGCAACTGAGCTACACGTTGAAGGGAGACGCCGAGATCTGGAAACGCAGGTGCTAATTGCGGAAAGGTCGGCCGAACAAAAGAGGGATAGCAAAGAGAAGGCCCCTTCGCAGCCTATCGAGCAGCAGAACCACGGCCGTGATATCAAGCCATTTGGTGAACAAGTTACCCCACACGTCAGCGACAAGTCTGCAGCAGAATCCGCGATAAAAGCTGCAAACGTCCCAACACTAGCAACTATTGGAGAAAATGGGATTCTCACAGATACGGGAAAACCGGACCAGATCGCTGCGCGCAATTCTGAAGTCACTCCTCCAGATCCAAATGAGACTGCTGAGTCCTTGCCACCGGCTCCAACTTCGGAAGCGCCTGAGGAAGAAGAAGTTCCCTCATCGAAAGATGCAGTAAAGGCCGATCTTCCAGCAGCAGTGAAGGACGGCAATATTGCCCAAGTGAATTTCCTGCTGGATGGGGGAATGGATGTCGACTCTTTGGACGAGAATGGTTCCTCTTTGCTCCTAATTGCCACAGCATCCGGAAACGAACCTCTTATTGACCTTTTACTGAGAAGGGGTGCTGACGCCGGATTGAGAGACAACAGCGGCTTCACCGCCCTGGCTCGAGCATGTGAGAAGGGCAATGTCCGGAGTGTCAATCTCATACTGCGGCACGATAAGCGAAGGGGAACTGCCGAGCTGCTTGAAGCTTGCGAGAAAGGCAAGATAAAGTGGGTCAGATTGATGGTGGACCAAGGGGCCGATCTGAATGCAAAGAACGCTATGGGCGCAACTCCGCTTATGGTAGCGGCCGGCAAGGGACACCTGGAACTAGTGACACTGCTGCTCAATAAAGGCGCTGATCCCGGAGCGAAAGACAGCAAGGGATTTACTGCATTAGGCTGGGCATTTTCTCCCTTATCAGTCGACACGGCTCCGTTTCCGGTTCGACGAGAGATAATTAGACTTCTGAAACAGTACAGCAAAGGAAAGGTCCGCGATCCGTTGGCACACTGAACCCACGCACCTGTCCCGCACCCCGATCTGGCGTTCGCCGGGGCAACGACGTGAACCGGAGATTCCTTCGCTTCGCTGGCAATTACAGAACAGGAGCCTTGTGCACAGGATTAGTGGCTATAGCGAACTGCCGCTCTCTCGAATCAGGAATTGATGTCGCTTGCATCTTGCGGGTTCTTCATAATCCCCGAACAGAGTAGCCTCCGGTCATCGCTGGAAGTGGATTCTCGGTCAAAAATGTTGTCCTTCTCCGCCTCAGCGATCGCAGGGAAGTAGGCCTTGAATGTAGTGCCTTTACCACGCTGGCTCTCACAATCAATGTGCCCCTGGTTACACTGCACTATTCCATGGACAACCGCCAGCCCCAGACCGGTCTTGTAGGCCAGACCCTTGGAGCTGTAGAAAGGCTCGAAAATGCGCTCTACAGTCGTTTCATCCATGCCGACGCCAGTATCAGAAATGGATAATTGCACGTACTCGCCCGGTTTGACTCCGATGGGACCAGGTTGAGTGATGGCAACATTTCTTGTCTCCAATATAAGTTTACCACCCTGAGGCATGGCATCTCTGGCATTTATCGCAAGGTTCACGATGAGTTGCTTGATCTGGCCGGGATCTGCCTCAACTGTTTTCAATTTATCAGACAAGATTACTTCTATCGCTATCATTCGGGGGATTGTTCGAGCCAACAAATCGGTGACCTGCTCAATTTCGCTATTCAGGTTTACTGGCATCTGAGCCATTTGAGACTTTCCGCTATATGTTAGCAAATTCTGCACAAGCTCTGCCCCTCTACTGGAGGCCTGGATGATCTTCCTCAGGTCTTCAACATCTTGATTATTTGTCTCTTTTTCAGCAAGGAGCAACTCAGCGTAACCCGAGATGACCAGAAGTAGATTGTTGAACTCATGGGCAACGCCACCAGCCAAAGTCCCTATTGCTTCCATCTTCTGCGCTTGCAGCAGTTGGGCCTTGAGTGCTTCCTTTTCTTGTTCGATCCGCTTGCGATCGGTTATGTCCACAACCACGCCCAGGGTAGCTTCATAGTCACCTTTCTGATCGTGAATCGCAGAAACGAACAAATCCACCCACACAACCCCCTTATCTTTCCTGACATAACGTTTTTGAACTCTGTAAGAATCAATTTCGCCAAGTGCCAGAGATGAAAACCGCTCCTTCGAGGCTTCTACATCATCCGGATAGGTTACGTCAAAGGCTGTCAAGCTTTTCAGTTCCTCAAGGGAATAGCCCAACATATCTGTCATCGCTGAATTCGCGTGCAGAAATCTACCTGACCTATCTGTGACGTCTATTCCCACGGCTGCGCTATTGAAAACAGCTCGATATCGTTCTTCGCTTTTGCGCAAAGCCTGTTCGGAGTGCTTACGGTCGGTGATATCCCTCCCTATTGCCTGAAAGCTTTTCACGTTTTCTCCATCCGTCACCAAATGCACGTGCTGTCCAATCCAGACCGTATCCCCGGACTTAGCCAAGATGGGCAGTTCATAATATGTATCAGGGATTTTCTTGAGAAATTGTATGCAGTAGAACCTCTCTACCTGTTCCCTGGATTCCGGATGAATCAGCTCCAAATAGTGTTTATGATCGATTTCCGTTTGGGAATAGCCTGTTATTCGCAATGCCACAGGGTTGAATATCAGTAAGAGGCCCTTCTCATCTGTCAAGTATATTATGTCATTGGCCTTTTCAACCAGTTCCCGATATCTCTTTTCATTCTCCCTGAGAGCATCTTCTGCGCGCTTCCGTTCCGTTGTGACGCGTCCCACTGAAAGAACTGCTGGTTCGCCTTGGTAATCGGCGAGAACCGATGCATACTCACCATAGATCACTGCGCCATCCTCTCTGATAAAGCGGCTTTCTCTAAGCCGTACAGCATCCCGTCTCTTTTCTGCCTTACAAATTCGTTCCTCCACCCGGGAAACTTCTTCAGGGAGCACAAAATCTGATATGGATCGGCCGTTCAAATTCTGGGGCTGTTCCTCGCCCAATGCTTTGGCAAGGGCCTGGTTGGCCAAGAGAATTCTCCCCCCCTTGTGCACTGCCATAGGTTCAGGTGCCAGGTCGAAAATTTGACGATAACGTTCCTCGCTTTCCCGTAGCGTCTCAATAATTCGCATCCTTTGGGAGATCATGCGGCAAATGTAAATGCCCAAACACCCAAGTGCGACTATTTCGAAGATGACTTCGGCATAGTCACCCGGATGCCAAAAAGCCTCTCTGCCACTGAAATAGCTGTTGATTCCCTCAAACGACAATGGAGCAAGCATCAGCAGAAGCAGTAAACCCCATTTACGGACCGATACCAGCTCTGCCAGTTTTTTCAACCTGGAATGTACCCTTGACTTCATCAGCATTCTCACTGCAAGGAACAAATACTATGTACATTGACAGCGTTCGCAATTTCTTGTTAAACCGGCGATGCAATTTCTTTACGCCAGTTTTGCAATAGCATAGATTGTGAGCCAACTAAATAAAAAAGTTTCATAAAAGCCTCTTTGGCTAAAATATATCCCAAAACCGTGGTGACATGGTAATCGAAGGTCAGTCTAGCCAGGCCGTTTGCTTGAATGCATGAGGATTATTCGAATCTGTTCCAAACAACCAGGCGCCTGGCATCCTTGAACCTTGATGGCTACGGCAGGACCATACCAGTCGCTATGCGCGGACATGCTTGTAGACGAATCGGAATTGTCGGCCTTCTTGTCTTCGGCTGTCCTGATATCGATGCGCTTCCCCAAGCCCTGCCAAAGAATACGAAACCCAGCAATACTATCGTCATCGTTCTTCAAGGCGAGGCTAAGGTCGATCCAGCGCTGTGGGATTCGTAACTATGTGCCAGCGGAGAATTGGCGGCACACTTCCCTCACCTCAAAATGCGTTTGCCCACTCAAAATCGGCCTTCCGGCTTGACAATTGGTCCTTACATCGCTAAATTTACGAGGGGAATAGGTGTAAGCACAAGGTTTTATGGAGTATCAAACCATGAAGGAAAAGCCTTACTTAGCCGGTAAGCGTATTCTGGCCGTAGACGATGAACCCGACATACTCGAATCCATAGTGGACATTCTTCAAGATTCTTTCGTCGATTGCGCGAGGACTTATGACACCGCATCTGAAAAGCTCAAGAACAATCGATACGATTTAGTAATCCTCGACATTATGGGTGTGAACGGATTGAAGTTGCTGGAAGAAGCTGTGGAAAGAAATTTTCCTGCAGTGATGCTGACCGCGCATGCAGTCAATCCTGAAACCCTGGCGACCTGCATTCGAAAAGGTGCGATTTCCTATCTTCCCAAGGAGACACTGCCCGAACTAGATGAACTGTTGACTGCAATATTCAAGGCACATGAACAGGGTGAACCTTCCTGGAAGCTGCTTTTCGATAGGCTGGGAAAGTTTTTTGAGGAGCGCTTCGGTGCAAACTGGAAGGATAAGGAAAAGACCTTCTGGTCCGAATTCGACCGCACTTACCTGGTAGGAAAAGGCATTCAAGAGCGGCTTGCGCATGATGAGCGGATTACCGGGAAAGGCGTCTGAGGAAACATTCTCTTAACGGCTTCTTTTTCGTCGAAGCTATAGATTCGGCTACAGGCAAGCAACCCCAAACTGCTTTTCAACTTTTCTGAACAGTAGTAATCGGA
>JACRDE010000276.1 GCA_016212935.1 Desulfomonile tiedjei
CAGGCGATCCAACCGATCATACCAGTCAAACTCTGAATTCGCGAAAAAACGGCCGTTGTTGTACTTGATGTACGCGCCGCCGTAAAAATCATCCCTTTCTCTGACGTCCTCATTCGCCTTGACAGCTGCGGTTCTGATTCTTCGTTCAGGGCCTCTGTGCCTGCGTACCCAGTTCAGCAGGAGTCCCATGTCAACAGGACCATTACGATAGGTGAGGACGGGACAGCCGACATCATAGAGCCTGTTATTGTTCTTGTCCCCAAAGCGGTTGTAATATCCGTCGTCGCCCTCACGAGCGGGGTAGAAGCCGATACCGATTCTCAGAGGACCATAGCTGGTAGTCAGAGAAAAGCTCTCTGAAGCGCGGTTCTCAGCACCATTCCAGGACAAGCCGGTGCCGAAAACAGACGGACGCTTGCCGAGTGTGAGCGTTCCCCAGGGAAGCTGGGCGGTCAACCACAACTGGTTCCAATAGCCCGGAGAGAATGATCGCTGTATGCCGGGTGCAGTATAGTTGAAGTAAAAGGAAGCCACAGGATTGCCGGCCACTGCTGCCGCGGGGCCGGTTGTGACCGACGGAGTGGGAAGGGCCCACGAACCGATGTAGTACTGGCCTCTGACCCTGATGGCAGGGTTTACTCTGAGGTCCATGTTGGTGGTCATGTACATGACGTTCCACGCTGCATCTGCACCGGAGTTCATAGTATCAGCATTATTCTGACCACCGGTCCAGGAATTCAGCGAGTTGGCCGCGCCCGTAAATCCTGCATCAACGTTAAAAGGACCGAAAAAGCCTGTGCTTCCCAGATCGGTCCTGTATTCGTACTGCCAAGTGTATGTGCCGTCCATGGTGAATTCCCATGCCGAGGCCGCGGGGGCCAGCATGAAAACGCTCACCGACAGCGCTGCTGCTAACAACCAAACCCTATTCAAACGCATCTAATCCTCCTTACACACAACAAGAGCGCAACTGAGACGCTCGAAATCTAACCACATGCCTGCATCGAAAATTTTCTTCGGCACTTCCGGAGGCGCCGAGAAACTTTTCGAGGACACTTTTACACTTTTCGAGAATTTAGATGGAATCATACGCACGTGGTGGTGCCATGTCAAGCCAAAAATTTCGGCTTTAGGCAATATTATCGGCTAACAATATATTAACAATCTTGTAAATCCTGAGAAATTTGGATTCTACTCGATCCAAGCCGATGTGGTAATTCAAAGAAAGATAGAGCCTTATGCTCCGAGTCTAAACTGTCGCAAAATCCTACCAAAATGAAGGACGACTGAACGCCAAGGATAGGTTTTCTTTTCGGGAACGCTCAGGCGCGGAAATTCCCGCTCGTTAATTTGCTGTGCTGGTATTCCCACAGATACCATGATTCTCTGATAGATTGTTGCTCTTGCGCCTCAGGGACCGGCTCAAAGTCGCTTTTCAGTTCTCTCTGTTCAGTGGGCAACCTTGGCAGCTAATGTTCATGACTGAGGCAAGTCACCAGTGATGCGGAACCCCGGCCTGCGTCGGGAGCTTCGAAATCGTCATTCCGGAGGAAGCCGGAATCCAGGCCATATAATGGAATCTGGACCCCCGATTTTCACCGGGGTGACCACGCGTCTTAACGAGATCCTCCTTGTAATGAATGCCGGTGCTGCTTGGGTTGCCAAACAGCCCTCCCCTATCTCACCGATTTGAAAGCTAATTCCTGCGAATACTACTTGATGGGGACCGGCAAGATGCCGGTCCTACTGAGACGTTTTCATACTTCGTTGTGGCGCTTTCCGACGTGGAAGTTCGTATTACTCCTTGACAGCCAGGGCCAATAGTGAGACATAATTAAAAGATAGGCCGAAGTGGCGGAAGTGGTAGACGCGCCAGGTTCAGGGTCTGGTGGGCGCAAGCCTGTAGGAGTTCGAGTCTCCTCTTCGGCACCAATCAAGGTACACAAAAGACCGGCTATCATTAGCCGGTCTTTTTGTTTTGGACTTGTTCCCTCAAAGAAGAATACAGCAAGCGAGAACATATTGCTTCTGGCTACGCCCACTCAATGACAATCTTTCAGTCTTCAGCGTAACCGACCCGACATTGCCTTTGGGAATCCTTATAATGAGAATCCCTCGATAGTCGAATCACAATACCATATTTATTCTCGGTTGATCGACCGACTGACCAAGCGCACATTGAGTTCTCGGAGAGAGGACCTTTTTGCAGCAGGGTCCTCCACAAAGGCTATCCTTTCCTGAACCGTCTCACGGCTTCGGCCAGGTCCCGGTTATCCATGTACCATTTCACAAATTTCTCCAGGCCGTCCTTCAAAGAGGTCTTGGGTTGAAACCCGAGCTTAACTTGAGCCTTTCTTATGTCCGCGTAAGTGGCAACAACGTCCCCGGGTTGGGGTGGGGCCATTTCCATCACAGCTTTCAATCCGGCAAAGCGTTCGAGCGTCTCTATGAAGTCCATCAATTCGACAGGATCGTTGTTTCCCAGGTTTATGATCTCGTACGAACCAAGCCCGTCAATCTTCAGAGCAGCCACAGCTCCAGCCACTATATCGTCGATGTAAGTAAAATCCCGGCGATTCTTGCCGTGATTGAAAACCTTGATGGGCTCACGGTTAAGGATCGCCTCCAGGAATGACCAGTAAGCCATGTCGGGTCTTCCCCACGGGCCGTAAACCGTGAAAAAGCGAAGCCCCACGGTCTGGAGCTTCCACAGATGGGTGTAAGAATGGGCGATCAATTCGTTGGCCCGCTTGGTGGCAGCGTACAGGCTTACCGGCGAATTAACCGGGTCGTCTTCGGAGTAAGGCATTTTGGTGTTGCCGCCGTACACGCTGGAACTCGACGCGTAAACGAACCGCTTGACCGAAAACAGCCGCGCCTCTTCTATGAGGTTTATGAAACCTTCAAGATTGGACTTCTGATACGCGCGAGGGTTGCGGAGAGAGTAGCGCACACCTGCTTGTGCAGCGGAATGAAAAACCAGATCGGGCGAGTGTTCCTTGAAACATCGACGTACGGAATCGGGGTCCGCTAGATCGGCTTCCACGGGAACAAAATTGCGATAACCCGTAAGTATCGCAGTTCTCGCTCGTTTCAGTTCAGGGGTGTAGTAAGAATTGAAATTGTCCAAGCCGATCACTGAGTCACCAGATTCCAAGAGTGCTTTAGTTACATAGAATCCGATAAAACCGGCGCTTCCAGTCAGCAGAACAACAGCCATTTTCTTTCCGTCACAAGAATTATTCCGGATACCCGGCGGGATTGTCCGAGATCCATTTCCATACTTCCGAGATGATCGCGTCCAGCTGGGACCTCACGGGACGCCAACCCAAAAAATCGAAGGACTCACTGGCGTCAGCCACGAGTTCGGGCGGATCACCTGGGCGCCTCGGCCCTATTTCCGGTCTGAGTTCCATTTTCGCGACCCTGCTTACAGCCTGCACGATCTCGAGATTGGAGAAACCGGAGCCAGTGCCTAGGTTCAACCTGATGAGAGACGCCTCAGCGAGTTTTTCCAAAGCAATCAGATGGGCTTCAGCCAAGTCCATAACGTGAATGTAGTCCCTGACGCATGTGCCGTCGGGAGTAGGATAATCGTTTCCGAAAATAGCAAACCTGTCATCCAATTTCAGGGCGTAACGCACAGCATTGGGTATGAGGTGCGTTTCCGGCCTGTGATCTTCCCCGAGTCCCTCGGAAGGTTCGCATCCGGCTGCATTGAAATACCTCAGACTGGCTGAACGGATTCCGTAAGCTCGACCATAATCCTCCAGCATCCATTCTATGGCCAGCTTGGTCCTTCCATACGGCGAGATAGGGTCCTTCGGGTGCCCCTCCTTCAGCGGAAGGGTTCGCGGGGCACCGTACACCGCACAGCTGGACGAAAACACTATTTTGTCATGCCTTGTGGCCCTCATGGCCTCAAGCATATTGAACGGAGCGAGAATATTATTCTGATAATAGTGAGCCGGATCGGACATGGATTCACCGACGAGACAACTGGCAGCGAAATGGAATATGCCGTCGTAATGATTGTCGGAGAGGTGTTCCAATATGACCGCAGGGTCGTTCAGGTCTGCTCGGAAGAAGGCATTGCCGCGAAGCGCCGACAAGTGTCCTTTTGACAGGTTGTCCACGACTGTGACATGGCATCCGGCCCCGGTCGCGTAATACGTGAAGTGAGAGCCGATGTAACCGGCCCCCCCGATAACAAGGATTCTCTTTTCCTTCAAATCCGCGCTCCTCGGTCCTTGGTGCATCGACGCCAACATAGCACAAACCGGAGAAAAGTTTTTAGCGGTTTTCTCTTCAAAAGAAAGCGGTTTCCGATTAAGTTAGAAGCTAGGGCAGATGACACCTCTCGGGGCCCTCGGGACATTGTGCTAACCGTATGGCGCTTGAGCAGGCCGAAACCAAGCAATCCGTCAAACCGCAGAAGGCATTTCTAATGAATTATCAGGAGGTGAACGATGAGATTTGATATCGTGGACATAGCGGCTCGAGAAATTCTGGATTCGAGAGGGAATCCGACAATTGAAGTGGACGTTGTCCTTGACGGAGGAGGTATGGGCCGGGCAGCGGTCCCCTCGGGCGCATCCACTGGAATTAACGAAGCAGTGGAATTGAGAGACGGTGATCCCGACCGCTATCTGGGCAAAGGGGTGCTCAAGGCGGTCGATAATGTGATGAATGAAATAAGACCCGCGGTCCTTGGTATGGACGCGTTCGATCAGCAGGCCCTGGATCGCAGACTTGTGGAACTCGACGGCACTCCCAATAAAGGCTATCTGGGCGCGAATGCAATTCTCGGAGTCAGCCTGGCTTCCGCCAAGGCATGCGCCAACGAATTGGAAATCCCTCTTTATAGGTATCTGGGAGGAGTAGGCTCAAGAAGGCTGCCGGTTCCCATGATGAACATCTTGAACGGCGGCGCACACGCTGACAACAACGTCGATATACAGGAATTCATGATAATGCCGCTAGGGGCCCCGACTTTCAGGGAAGCTCTCAGGACAGGCGCGGAGATATTTCATA
>JACRDE010000277.1 GCA_016212935.1 Desulfomonile tiedjei
AGGCCCGTCCTACAAATACGCGCCACCGACAGGGAATCTATGGACGTTATTGCAGGCAAGATACAAAAGGCTTCTGCAAAACCTGGATTCAACAGGGCAATCCTCGCAATCAAGACCGAAACAGAAGAAGGACCGAGTCTGAGACTGATGGGACCGGCCAAAGGTGCTCCATCCGCTCCGGACAGCGAACGACCGGAAAGTCTGACCGGCGTCCAAGGAGTAAAGCCGGGGTCAGAGCGATAAATTGATGGAGGAACAAAGGAGAAGGTTCCGTTTTTCAGACATTTGTCCGGCTCTGGCAGTCAGCCTGATCGTGCCAGCGATTTACTTCTTCTGGCCCCTCCATTTCGAAAACCTGGATGCCCGCATTTACGACCTGAAAATGGCTTACAAGGAGCCGGGACCTGTCAACAAGGCGATCATCCATCTGGACGTGGATGACAAGGCAGTTCGCGAATTCGGACTGTGGCCCTGGGACCGGGAGCTGAGCGCTCGAATAGTGGACAGGCTCACGGAAGCGGGGGCTGCCCTTATTGTCTTTGATGTGCTTTACGCCTCAAAGGGGAACAGACCCGAAGGCAACGAGGCCTTTTTCAAAGCTTTGTCGTCTTCCAGAAGGGTCGTGTCGGCCACAGGCATGGGAATCACAAGCTCGGGGAGAGGGTTGGCGAACTTCGAGGGCGACACTGCCAGAACTGATGCACTGTACGATCGCGCTTGGATTCTCCAGCTTCCTGACAACAACAAGTTGTTCAAAGTGGCGAAATTGTCCGATTCATTGGTTCCTTTAGCCCAGATCATCAAAAATTCCAAAGCGGTTGGCCACATCAAATCTACTGCTGACCCGGACGCTGTTCATCGGAGAGTCGCTCTCGTCATCAGGTACGGGGACAGATGCGTGCCGAGTTTAGGCCTGGCGGCTGCCACGGAGTCCCTGAATGTGAACCCCAAATACATCACTGTAACTGACAACGGAGAGATTAAGCTTAAACACGATGGAGGGATTATCAACATTCCCGTTGATGAACGGGGCAGAATGCTCATCAGTTGGCATGATCCCTGGGAAACCTTCGACAAATACTCGGTTTCGGACCTACTCGACCCGGACGCGGACGCCTCAAGGCTCGAGAAATACAAGGCTAAGATTGTCATCGTTGGCGTGACCGCGACAGCGAGCACTGACCTGGGCATCTGCCCATTATCCAGCGAATGCCCTCTCAGCAGAGTTCATTCAAATGCCCTGAACACCATCCTCACAGGCAGCTTCATTCGGAGCATCCCTCCGTTTCCCTTCATTATGGGGACTGCCGTATTGCTATCGATCGGGTTTGCGCTCCTTGCCCTTCGGGTGCGCATGCTTTATGCCGTGTTACTCCTGGTGGGCTTGAGCGGCGCATATGGGATTTTTTCTTTTTTGTGTTTCATTCGAGCCTCGTGCGAAATCCCCACGACCGGTCCTGTCCTGGCTTTTGTGTTGTCTGCGGCTGCCGCTCTGATAATCAGAGGTATAAGCACGGAAACGGAGGCTTTCCGGACCTCCGAGGCGCTGCAACGATACCTATCGCCACAAATGCTGGATTCCATCATAAAAGATAAGAGGGAGATCGATCTTTCCACTAAACGAAAAGAACTCACAATTCTGTTTGTCGATATCGAGGGTTTTTCCACTATCTCAGAGACAGTTGACGTGGAGTACCTTGAAAAATTCCTGAACGAATTCTTCGAGGCCATGACTCGCTCGGTCTTCGATCATCACGGCACTGTCAACAAATTCCTGGGCGACGGTTTGCTAGCGTTCTTCGGCGACCCTGTGGAATTGGAGAACCACGCTTTGGCAGCAATAAAGGCCGGCGATCAGATGCAAAAAGAAATGCTGAGGCTGAACTCAGTGTGGAACACCACCGGAATCCCAGAATTCGACAAAGGGATACGCGTAAGGATTGGGATAAATACAGGCCTGGTTGTGGTGGGAAACATAGGCTCAAGGCAGCGGATGGAATATACGGTCCTTGGGTCGGCAGTGAACCTGGCCAGTCGACTCCAGGGGCTCGCAACACCGGACCGGATTCTCATATCTGCGAGGACTTACGCACTGGCTAGAGACCATTTGAAATGCACGGCGCCGAACAAAGTCAGAGTGAAAGGAATCGATCGCGAGGTGACAGTTCACGAGGTAGAGTCCATACTCGGCTCCTGAATAACTTCGGATGGATCACTGTGAGTCTTCGTTCGAAAGAAGCACTCGCATATCTGTACAAGAGAACCTACGATAAGAAGCGGTGTCATCGGGGCAAGCGTGGCAATGCGCCCTTTTCCGACGCCGGTTGGCTCAACGGAAGCCACACCGTGACGAGTGTCCCAGTCTCGTCGGAAGTTACTGAGACCGATCCGCTGTGATCCTCGACTATCTTCCTGGAAACAGTCAAGCCGAGCCCCATTCCGGTGTTCTTCGTAGTGAAAAACGGATCGAATATCTTTTCGAGATCTTCCGGGCCAATGGGCTCACCTTCGTTATGGATCTTGAGCTCAAAATATGTTTCCGAATTGAGCTCTCCGGTTTGGTGGGCTTTCTCGCTGGGGATGGACACGCCTGTGCTAACACGGATTCTTTCTCCCCGAGGGGAAGCCTCCACAGCGTTGGCGAGCAGGTTGCGGACCACTTCCTGGAATTTGTCGGAATCCAGGAGTAGGTCTCCTATTTCTTCTCCAAGACTCAGCTCCACCCTGAGGCTCTTCTCTTTTATCTTCCATTGATTGATGCGAACGACGTATTCCACTACTTCGTTGGGGTTGACGATCTGGAGACTGATGGCCTCGTGTTTCGTGAAGTCTATAAGTCCTCCCAGGATTTTCTCGAGTCTTAGTACTTCCTTTATGATGATTTGAAGTGTTTCATTTTGTGAGTCCCTGTCGGTTTTTCCTAAGGATCCGTACTCCTTGGCCATTCGCCTGACGAATCCACCTATGATTGCCAGAGGCTGTCTCAACTCATGAGCTACTCTTGCCGTATGCTCGGCAATCACTTTCGCTTCCCGAGACTGCATGATGTGCTCGTAGAGCTCATCGATCGTCTTGATTTTTTCTATGAGTTCGGCCTCTACTCTCTTTCGCTCGGTTATGTCCTGTTTCATGACCCAAAATCTTACGAGGACTCCTTCTTGTATATTGGCCACAAGAGTGTTTTCGAAATACCTGATTCCGCCATCTTCTGCCTTCTCAGCCGTTTCAAAGGGGTCGACGTCGAAATTGTTCCTAATCCAGAATTTGTGGTATTGCACGTGGCTCTGGGGGAGTACCCGATCCAGGGTCATGCCTTTCAGCTTTTCGGTACCGTCTAATCCACAGAGACTAGCAAAAGTGCCATTAGCCTCCGTGACTTTCGCGTCGAGCACGAGCGGAAGTATCTCGTTTACGCTGACGTTAGGGGGTGCGGGTTTTTCCAGAGCGAATTCAGCGATTCCGATTGGAAAGATGTCGACCAGGGTTCTGTATTTCTCGTTGAGAGTGATTTCTCTCCTCACTGACGTGAGATCTTCAATCAGCACCAGAATTGCACGCTCACGACCAAACCTTATGGATCTGAAATTCATTCTGCTCCAAAGTTCCGTTCTGTCTATGCGGATCAAGCCCTCTCTGAGCAGGGGTTTTCGCTCAGCGAGTACTGTGTGCATCATATTTCGAATCGTCCGAATTGTCCGATCTTCGGGAAACAATGAATAGAAGGATTCAGGGCTGCAGAATCCATCGCAGAATTTCAGGAAAGCGTTATTTGCGAATTCTATTCTCCCGGAGACGTCCACGAGCAGGATAGGCATGGGAATAGCGTGTATCAGTCGGCCGAATGAGGCCATGGTAATCCATCTGAGATCGAAGCTCCCCGTTTCGGTTAAACTTCTGAGATGAAGTTCATCTGTCAGGAGAGCCGCAAATGCGCCGCTCACAGATGGATCTTGGGCCGTAGATTCCACAAGTTCAGGTGAATCGTTCAGGATAGGTTGCAGAGTCTCGTCTGGGCTCCACACCAGATCAAATGGGTCCGCGCTCGCGCTGCTAGCATCGTTTTCTTCCTTTTCGATGCTGAGCTGATTTACGCTCATTTCGCCGTACGCGGTTTTCAGTTCGATCAAATGTCTGCGGAGGCTTTGAACTTCTCGAACAAGCTGATCTTTTGTTTTTTCCTCGTCTATCATGACGCCCTCCGCATAACTGTCTCACGCTGATGCGCATTCAAGCGAGCGGTCATTGAGAATCACAGCGATTGCCCTTTCGGGCGAATCTCCTCCGCTGCGGACGGCACAGCCTGACTTGACTTCAGAGACCATCCCGAAGCGGCGGTTGGCGATGTCACTTTTCTTGACTTCGCATCGGTATCATTGGCCAGTATCA
>JACRDE010000284.1 GCA_016212935.1 Desulfomonile tiedjei
CGAAATTCTAGCAAACTGGCTTAAAGAGAATTGTAATCAGAATTCCTAGAAGATTTGCAGGGAAGCTGACCATTTCCCCAGTAAGGCCCCTTCTGCCGTTACCTCCAACGGCGAGGGGGCACAAGGCGGGGTATTACCGCACAAAGGCAGACAAAAGACTGCCGAAAACTTTATGCGGAGGAAAAGGAATATGACTACGCAATTAGAACGAGTTTATCAATATGGAGGAGACAAGCCGAAGAAACTTCTGGATTCCTGGGATGTGGCGACAATTCTAGGTATTGGCCGTTCGACGGTTCGCCAACTGGTCAAAGAAGGAAGGCTGGCCTGTGTCCAGGTTACGAAGCGTACCAGAAGATTCACCAGGGAGATGGTCGAGGAATTTATCAAATCAGAAACCGTTCGCAGGACCAGGTCCTGGGACGTGGATTTCTTGGAAGCAGCGAGGATCGTGCGGTAGTGAGAGCGTGATCTGAAAAATGCTTTAGGCCCTCAGCCTTTTCCTTGAGAGGTGGCCGGGGGCACAAGGCGGGCGTAGTCCTGCAACGAAGCTGCATAAGCGGCCGATGTTATTTTGGAGGAAGAAATGAATGACGAACAACGAAAGCAGAAAGGAGAATGATCAAGAGCGAATTCCTATTCGTAAGCTTTTGAGTGCCAAAGATGTGGCAGATATTTTGGGAATTAGTGTGAAGACCGTTCACAAATTTGTCAGAGACGGAAAATTAGGATGCGTACAGGTCACGGCCAAAGAGAGAAGATTTACTGAGGAACAGGTCAGGGCCTACATCGAAGCTCAATCCCGAAGACCTGAGGAAGTACGAATTGACACCACGCGAACTCGGCGAGTATCATCAGAACCTGAGAAAGGAGGTAAGAAATCGTCGAGGGTTTTTGACAGGGCGAATCTTCTGAAGGAGATGCGCTCATGGCAGTAAAGAAAAGAGGCAAGGTTTATTATCTGAGAATTCGTCCTTTCGATGGAAAACTTATGAATGTGAGAACCATGGCACAGTCCAAAGTTGAAGCGACGAAGATCGAACGGGCCGTTTTGACGGGTTTCGGATCAGGGGACTACCGTGGTCTTGATCCTGCGAGTCGGGAGGTTTGTGTACGCATCTTCAAGAATCAGGGTTGGGAGATGCCGCCGGACCTGTGCGATGAGCACGTGGCGAAGGACGAGCTCACGTTGTGGAGAGCGATAGGTCTTTGCCTGAAGTATCCCGAGGTCAAGAACAGCCCGAACAGGCAGCGCCATGAATACTCATTCGCGAGGTTGGTTGAGAAATGGAGCAAGGACCTCCCGGTCAAGAAGATATGGATTCCTGAAATAAGGGAGTATCAGATTGATCGCTTGAACGAGGGAGCTGCACCTTCCACCATCAACAAGGAGAAGGCTGCACTCTCCAAGCTGTTTCAGGTTCTCATTGAACTCCGGTACGTGGACTTGAACCCGGCTCGACTGGTCAAAAACCTGTCTGAGATGGAAAGCGCTCGGCAAGCGTACATCAGTTTTGCTGATTTCCAGAGAATTCTTGACTGTCTCCCGGCCTGGTTTCCACCCATTGCGCAGACCGCATACTACACCGGAATGCGGCGAGGAGAAGTCGTGGGCCTAACTCACGACAAGGTGAACCTCCGTAAGGGCATGATTTACTTGGGGCCCGAGGATGTCAAGGAGAGGAATTGGAAGCGTGTTCCTATTCACGAAGACCTGGTGCCTGTTTTGGACGAGGTCATGAAGGTCAGGGCTCTGGGGACTGACCGCATCTTCCTGCACAACGGCGAGGCTGTGAACCACCGCGACGAGTTGCGATGGTGCTGGGACAGGAAGGTGATCAAGCTGGACCTGAACCCATTTCCCCATTTCCACGACCTGAGGCACACCTGGAAGACCAATGCGCGACGCTCAGGAATGGACCCTGAGATCAGGGAAGCGATCATGGGCCACTGGTACCGGGGCAAGACAATCAATGAGCGTTACGGCAGAATCGGGGATCAGGAACTGATTGATGCCATCGACGGGATGAGCTTTGAACACGGGGACACGGAGATCTTCGTGAACTCCAGAAAAGAAAAATCCCAAGGGGGCCGGCCCTCAGGATGTGATCAAATTGTGACCCAGAAGAGGTCACGCGCAAATTAGGTTTTAGTTAACCATCTAATATTGTTGGCGTCCCCAAGGGGATTCGAACCCCTGTCGCCGGCGTGAAAGGCCGGTGTCCTAGGCCGGGCTAGACGATGGGGACGGTGAACGCCACAGATGAGCTATTTTCCATACGCAGATTCACTTGTCAATAGTTGACTTCAATTCTGTGGTGGGCCGTGCTGGATTCGAACCAGCGACTCTCTGCTTAAAAGGCAGATACTCTACCTCCTGAGTTAACGGCCCTCTATTGCCAACCTGGGACTGTCCGCTCAAATATCTCGTTTAACCAACATCGTTATAATTGGTTTTCGTTGGGCGAAAATACAGACCCCCACCCAGGCATCCGCGGTCAATTCCACTATTAAAGCATAAGCCGATCCTTGGTGTCAAGTCCCGGTTTTGCGAGCACGCACTCTTTGTCGAACCGGTTCGCAACTTCGGACACAAGGCACGCGACCCCGTTTAGCCTGACACGCCTGTCGGCCGGCACCTGACTTTTTTCGCCTGGACGCCACGAGAGCGCAGCTGAGGAATAGCACTTGTCGATGAGATAATGGAGGATTACAATCAAAGGATGAGCGGACCTCTTCAGCTGAGAGGGGTCAGCTTATTGCCTTATGTGAAGACCTGAAAAGCACATTTTGGGCTCTCAAGGCGTGAACTTCAAAATGGAAAGAAATAGAGCGTCCGACATGCGAGAGTGGCCTCGGAGCAACGCTCCAGCAACGCTCCAGCAAGGCCTCTAGGACTAGGCATATGACAAAATGGAAATGCAGCATCTGCGGCTGGATGTACGATCCTGACGCAGGGGATCCGGAGAACGAAATAGAGTCAGGCGCGGCCTTCGAGGATCTATCTGATTCCTGGAGCTGCCCCATCTGTAACTGTGGAAAAGGACTGTTCAAGACAGAAGCCCTGCCACAAGCGGCGAATCCAGGTAAAGACAAAAGCGATAAGGACAATAGCGCTCACCAACCTGCAGGCCGAACAAGCATATATAAGGAACGATTCGAAAACGTTTTTCGAGTAGCTCAGAAGCTTACATCGTCGTTGCACATCGGCGAAGTCCTGGAAATGATCCGGGACGAAGCAAGAACGACCATCCCCGGACTGCAGGAAGTCTGCCTACTAGTAATAGACCCGGAAGCCCAGCACTACACTCGCCCCCTTCATTGCGCCGTTGAAAAGCAAAGGGTCAACTGCCAACTCTGCAAAAGGGGCAGGGGAGCCGTAAACAAGGCCCTACATCAAGCATCTTCAGCGGTCTGTTTTCTTCCTGATGATCAGGGGGGCCGCTTGCTTGAGAATGGCGTACCCAAGGAAGGGTTTGCGGAGATTGTGTTCCCGATTCATGAGGGAGGCAGACCACTCGCTGTCCTGGATGCGATTGCAAAGCCGGGTGCCGGTTTAGGCGAGAAAGACTTCTTGTTGCTGAAAGACCTCGTCCAGCTGGCAAGCAATGTGATCAAGAACGCTCGTAGTCATTGGAAAATGTCGCAAGAAAAACTGACCGTGGACAGAATTCTGACCCATCTCCGGCCATTTGTCCCTTCAACCGTGCAGAAGATAGTGGAAAAAGATCCTGAAACCCCGGACCTGGAAAAAAAGGACATTGACGTTACGGTCCTGTTTCTGGACGTAGCTGGCTACACGCGTATCAGCGAGACTCAGACCAGAGATAAGGTAACTTTCATCATTGAAAAGTATTTCTCCAGCTTCCTCGATATTATCTACGTCCACGGAGGAGACATAAACGAGACGGCCGGAGACGGTCTTATGGTCATATTTCAGGGTGAGCCCAAGGAAACAGCCTTGAGCGCCGTAAAATCAGCGCTGGAGATTCGAAGCAAGACTATGGAAATTAACGAGGAACTCAAAAATAGGTTTTTGCCGGTCGAGATTAACATGGGGATCAACTCCGGAATGGCGGCTGTCGGAATGAGCCGTTTCACCGGGAGCTCAGGAACCAGAATGACCTTTACAGCCACCGGACCAGTGACCAACGTTGCGGCGCGGATAGCTTCGGCTGCAAAGCATGGGGATATTCTCGTCGGTCCGGAGACGGCAGAGAGAGTGCGCGAAGAAGTCAAATTATTCGATAGGGGACAGATGAATTTCAAGAACGTCAGAGACTCTGTTGAAGTCTTTAGCCTGGTCAGAGATTCGGAAACGATGACACCTGCAGACTCGGATTAGCTCGGAGCGACCGCCGCCAACCGTAGCTCGTCCCAATTAAGAATCACTAAGACTGGCTTGGGAATATTCTTCCGAGTTTCCGGATACTGCCGCACGCAGGCTGATGTGGTCCGCGTCCTTGTAACCCTTTTCAAACGCCCCTGCGCTGACAATTCTGCTTCTGGAATATTCGGTTTTGATGCTGGAAAAAGCGCTTGCCATATAATTCCTTATAATCTCGTCCTTCACCAGGACCAATTCCCTGCAACCATTGCTTTCTGCGGTTCTGACAGCTTGGGTCCGCTCGCGGAATCTTTCGCCTATCCTCTTAACCGCTCCATCCAGGTACGCATACCTTAGGGACGCCGTATTCCAGTTGCGGTTTTCTCGTTTGAGCCTCGGGAGAGTCCGATCCACAAGTCTGTTGAGTTCCCTGTACAGAAACTGAAACGTGTACGAAGCGACTTCAGCGTCAGCTTCCGTGCCGATGAACGTCAGCAGCGGGCTGCATCCTTGCCTTCGGCGGATTATGTGCTCGCACTCGAATCCTCGGGCAATGTGTATCAGCAGTCCTTTCTCCCAGTTCCTGAGGACCTTTCCCACTTTCACAGAGGCTTCCGTGGCTGCAATGGCGCTCTTCAATTCGTCAGTTGAAAGATCCGCCATGCTCAGGTTGTGCCGAGCCAGAAGCTCCCGAGCTTTTGCAGCAGCCAGCGCTGCCTCGTTTTCGTTCGGCGAACCGGATAGCTCAAAAAGCTTGCGGACTTTTGAGATTACCTCTTCCTTGGTCATTGGTTGCCTCGGATCTTTTTTGTGTTATTGACGATGGCTCTATTTTTGAGCAG
>JACRDE010000285.1 GCA_016212935.1 Desulfomonile tiedjei
CGTCCACCCCGTCCAAGATCTGGGAAGCCGCTGCAATCAAACCCGCAGGGAATCCCCAGCCTGCAGCGAATACCGCTCCGGATGTTACCCCCAAGGTCATAGAGCATGCGGTTATCATCCAGGGCTTGAGCCACGCCAGGCCCGTCAGCCGCGGGGTGATGCGCGCGGAAAGATTGCATTTTATCCACTTAAGGATAAACCTGTCCGTGGGCTTGGTTTTCCATGACGCCGAATCAGAGGTTTCGTTGCTCATGTGCTGGAGCTCTCGAAGGTGAGATTATTAGAAGATCAGATAGTAATTCCTCGGTGCATTTTGTTCAAGCACCGGGCACTACGCGTGGTCACGAGAAAATGGATGAAAGCATTCAATGCGTGAACGACAGAGTCCGGTCCATAATTGCGGGATCCCGAGTTCCTGAAGATCCCGCTCACGCTGAAAACACAGTGAAATGGCTTCACAAGCTGGACCCAAATGCTGACGATGCCCTGAGCATTGCGGCTTTCGGACACGACATAGACAGAGCGGTGGAGAATCGAAGGATCAGGAAAGCAGATTTTCAGAACTTCGATGCCTTCAAGGCGGCTCACGCTCGGAACAGCTCGGAAATCTTGTATGAGATAATGCTCGAGTGCGGAGTCCACGACCAATTGGCCGGAGAGGTCCGGAGACTGGTGATGCTTCACGAAGCAGGCGGGGATGTGCGATCCGACCTGCTCAAGAATGCGGACAGCCTCTCGTTTTTTGAGGTCAATTTGCCCTTCTATTACACGCGTAACGGTTGGGAGAAGACGTTGCAGCGCAGCCTTTGGGGTTACGGTCGCCTGTCTTTGGAAGCAAAAGGTTACCTGCCCGCCTTGTCTTATTCGCAAGAAATTCTGAATAGATTGCTCCGAGAAGTTATTCGGCTCGGGCAATGACATAGTGAATTATGGCTCGCGCTCTTTGTCTGTTGTTTGCCGGAAAGGGAACCTAGATATGGAAAACAAAATGGTTTTTACGGATTTTCACCAGCGATCCTCGTGAACCAAGTCCTGCCTGAACCTGTTTGGCGGCTGCTTCTTCTCCCCAGGCCAGCCAATCGACACACATGACAACGGGATGACCTGTTCAGGTATGCCCAGTAGGGCCCGAACACCTTGAATTCTCTCCTCTACCGGGTAGATCCCCACCCAACAAGCCCCCAACCCCAGCGCGTTGGCTGCGATCAAAATGTTTTCCGTAGCAGCGGAGCAATCCATGATCCAACGTCCCTTGAGTGCCTCCACAGCGGGGTTCCCGCAGACCAGAATACCTGCCGCTGCTGCCTTCAGCATTTGCGCGTGCGGATGAAACTTGGTGAAAGCCTCGAGTATGGTTCGCTCACGAATAACGACAAAATTCCAGGCCTCGTTTGCAGCCGTAGGGGCGCTCATGGCAGCATTCAAGAGCTGATTCACTGTTTCCGTTGACACCGGCTCGGTCGTGTATTTGCGGATACTGCGTCTCGTGAGTATCGCTTCCATAGCATCCATGTGACATTACCTCCTGAAGATCTTATCAAAATATGTGATTGAGTGCCGACTGCACAGCGTCCCAGCAAGCATCCATTAATACCGTTTCGCTTTCAAATATGCAGAATCGGGGAGGCACTTCTTGCAAGAAGTTCCTCCCCGAACCCCACCTCAAGAACTTTTGCCACTCGCCGGAATCCCCATTTCCTGAAAGGAAATTTGGGATTACGGCAAATGATATCCGCGTATCGAGAATCACTATTGCATAGCAACCACATTTTTTGTTTTTTGTACTGTTTTATTCTGTCTTACCTGTGCGCGGGGCCTTTTGTTCCATTCCTCAATCTGGGCGTGCTGGATGCGAGCCAAATGAAGTATCTTGTCGAATCTGTCCACGAGGATCTGTTGATTGGTTTTGGTCTGCACTGATCGCTCGGAACCAAAGCCGTGCGTCCAGCATGGCAGAGCGAGCAATCCGGCGATCAAAACAATTGCGACAACCGACGATCTCACATGAACACCAGTTTTCATATTGCACCCCCATCACCCTGGAAATTCGCTCTTACCGGGTTAGATTCCTGAACTCGGGAAAAAGATTCGCGAATGATCGTCGGTGTTGATCGACCCCTTTAGACTCTTCGTTGTGAACGGAGATGCCCTCGTAGCTGATCGGCCGTCAATGGCGCTGTTTTCGATTGACCGCTTAAGAGATTGATTATAAAAATATTTCAGTACATTCATGGATTCCGATTCGGGCGTCGCAGCCCTTAACATTCTCAGTACCAAAAGGAGGATTCAGATGAAAAGATTCAATGCTTTGGTCGTGTGCCTGGTCACAGTGCCACTTTTCTTTGCGTGCTTGTCCTGGGCCGGTGAAGACGAGGTCATACAGTCCATTCTGGAAGCCAGGGCTTCGGTGAAGACGTTTCCACTGGCTTCGACACAGCTGACGGACCTCAGTGTGGACAAGGCTTACGGCCTCCAACGAGAGCTCGCAAAACGCATAATTGCAAAGGGCGATAAAATCAGCGGATTCAAAGGGGGATTGACGTCGGAAGCTGGGCAAAAAAGATTCGGGGTGGACCGACCGCTCCTGGGGCCACTGTTCAAATCCGGTGAACTTGGCCCGGATGCTGTCGTGGACCAGAAAAGTTTCACAAAGCTATTCGTGGAAACGGAGATAGGCTACGTACTCGGCGAGAAAATCAGCGAGCCCGTCAAGGACGTAGATTCCTTAAAGAAGAAGATCAAGGAAGTATTCCCGGCAATTGAGCTGCCCGACCTGCGATTCGATGACATGAAGAATCTCAAGGGCACCGACCTGATCATTGATGCTGTTTCATCCGCAAAGTACATCGTGGGCAAGAAAGTTCCTGCAGATCAAGTGGACGTCACGGGGGGTGAGGTCACCCTGAAACTGGACGGACAGGAGATTAACAAGGGTAAGGCTTCCGACGCGCTCGGAGATCAATGGAAGGCTCTCCTGTGGCTGGTCAATAGCGCAGTTCAACAAGGATGGGTACTCGAACCCGGGTATGTCTTCATCACTGGAGCCATGGGAAACATGCTTCCCGGCAAACCAGGCAAGTACGAAGGCGATTGGGGAAAGTTGGGCACTATATCGTGGACTGTCAAATGATCCATGCCAGGGTGCGATAGGGCGGGAAGACTGAGGATAGAACTTTTGATTGTTCCTCAATCTTCCCTGATCATTTTCGAGTGTGTAAGCAATCCATCAACCCGATCCGGGCTACCTGAATCCTCATAACCGGTTCCGGCGCACGGTGATTTGCGCGATTCCTGCCAAGTAATGTCAACTAATACAGGCAGTTGAAGTCCCCGCAGCCATGATGAATCCGCGCGGATGAATTGCGCATCTGAAATTTCAGAGGAAAAATCGGATTTGCGAGATTAGACCGGTGGGGCAAACAATCTGCTCCCAGAGGTAGTGCTGTGTCGGACGCTTGACAGCCACAGAGTCAACCTCCCGAAGTCGGAGAGAATCACGGCACATGGGAGGGATTCCAGACGGTGAGTCCAGACCGGTCAAACAAGTAGTGACGGCGTTGGTCCGAAGGCGAATGCTTGACCAGAAAATGTGAGGCTTGCAGAACACGGTATCTCAATGCGAGGAGGATACCTTATGGCGCCAATAATTACTTTAATCGGCATAATGTTGATCGCCTTTACGAATTTCTACCGAGGCGTGCCGACTCAGTGTTGTCGTATTGTGCCCCAAATGTCTTGGAGCGACAGTCGACAACGGGCGAACCTGGCATCCGAGGAAGACAAAGAGGCTTCGCGAAAGAATTCGGCGTAGAGGAGTGAGTTCATCGAAAACTGATTTGGTCGTCTCTGATCATCTTTTTGAAGGCCTTTGATGGTAGAAGAGTATTTCCAAGACCAGGGCAATCCGGCCTCCGGCTGCGCCAAGAAAGAATATTATTGCGAGCCAGGGGTATCCCAAGATCCTGACATCCTCAGGAACCGCCATCAGCATTGAAGCCTCACGATTAGGCATTCATACGAGTTCGCTTTCAAATCAGCAAGATTGGGGGAACCTTCTTTGGCAAAGAAGGTTCCCCCAGACCCCTTCCAAGAAACTCTAACACTGGCCGGAATCCATATTTCTCGCTGAGAAATGTGGATTCCGGCGAATGCTGGAAGTTCTTGAAGTGGGGTTCGGGGAGGAACTTCTTTCAAGAAGGTCCTCCCCGATTCTTCCTTGTTTGAATGCCAACTGGTATCAGTAGCTTCGGTATTCGGACCGTTTGCGGTCCGGATGAAATGCCACGCGCCGGGACTCGCGAGCAGGCGCCATGCCTTTTCTGAGCAATCTCCAAAATCCGTTGAAAAAAACTCTATCACCCCATGCCCCAATGAAGCTAACATGCGATGGTAAGGCACGTAAATCCCCAACTTGAATTCTCCGCGTGAAAACGCACCATGGCCCGATCGAATCGAAGTCGAGAAGGCACTTCGTCGGTTCAGGCATCATGAAAAGGATTCACATGAAGTATTGCTTTCCAGACCGGCGCGGATCCTCTCGGACTGCACGAGCAGAATTCATTGCCGTAGTAATCCTATTCATTCTTACGGTGTCCTGGCAGTGTTTCGGGTCGGAGCCAGGTCTGAAAAAGGTTGCGCTAATGCCGCAATGGCTGCCTCAGGCGCAGTTTGCGGGGTACATGGTTGCCCTGGACAAAGGATTTTACCGGGAATCCGGATTGGATGTGACTCTCATGAGGGGCGGTCCCAGTGAGCCGTCCATGGAGGCCGTACGTTCCGGCAGGGCCACGTTCTGCACCTCCTGGCTTTCCACCGGAATTCAGCAGAGGGCCGCCGGTAACCCGATCTTGAATGTCGGCCAGATCATCCAGCGTTCGGCCTTGATGTTGATATCCAAGAAAGCCACGAAGATCGACTCTCCCAAGGATTTCGAAGGCAAGAAAATAGCAATTTGGGAAGGCGATTTCCGGATTCAACCGCTGGCCTTTTTCCGGATGAATCGTCTCACCACAAACGTAGTCCCCATGTACGGGACGATCAACCTGTTTCTGAAAGGCGGAGTGGATGCGATTTCCGGCATGTGGTACAATGAGTACCACACGCTGCTGAACAGTGGGCTTGACTCGGATGAGTTGAGCCTGTTTTTTTTTCGTGACGATCCCGCTCTCGACTTTCCGGAAGACGGAATATACTGCCTCGAGAAAACCTACCAGGATGATCCCCAATCCTGTGCGAAGTTCGTCCAAGCCTCGCTGAAGGGCTGGCTGTACGCCTTTGAACACACTGACGAAGCTCTGGACATAGTGATGAAGTACACAGACGAAGCCAACGTTGGAACCAATCGTGCTCATCAGAAATGGATGCTTGCGCGGATGCGCGACCTCATAATGCCCACCGGATCCGAGGCGGATCTGGGAAAGCTGGCCCCAAAAAACTATTCCAGGGTGGGAGAAGTCCTTCGCGATCTGGGATTTATCGGGATGGTCCCCCCATTTGACGATTTCTACAGGGGCCCTAAATGATCTTGAAGTTTAGGAGCAGCATCAGCCTTAAGATCACTTGCATGGTGCTCGCCGGCTCCTTGCTTATTTTCGCTGTGGTCCTCGCATACAGTTACAATTATTCACGGAAGCTGATACTTGCCGAAGCCGAGAAAAATGCCAGAAATCTCACACTCGCTCTGGCAAATCGCATAGAACAGGAATTCCGGGCTGCCGAAAAAGAACCTGCAAATCTGGCGTGCTTTCTGGAAACTGGTTCATGCGATCGAGAGACCCTCAATCGTTTGTTGTCGCGTCTGGTCACGGAAAACCCTGAGATCTACGGATCTGGCGTGGCTTTCGAGCCATATGAGTTCGATCACCAATCATATTTCTACTGTCCCTATTGTCACAGGTCGAAAGACGGGATCGCGTTCGCACAGCTGGGATCGGCAAGTTACGACTATTTTCGCTACGATTGGTATTCGATACCGAAATCGTTGTCGGCCCCTGTATGGAGTGAACCCTATTTCGACGAGGGTGGAGCCGACATCCTGATGGCAACTTACTCGTATCCGTTGTACGAACCCTTCTCCGGACAGGGGCGTGAGCGTCTCAGAGGGGTTATCACCGCGGACATTTCGCTTGATTGGCTGACAAAACTGCTCTGCTCAATAAGCGTGGCGCGTTCCGGGTACTGCTTTCTCATTTCCGGAAATGGAACCTTCGTTTCACATCCTCGGCGAGACTTCATCATGCGGGAGTCCGTGTTCAGTATCGCCGAGCAAATGAGTCATGAACGCCTTCGCACGGTCGGCAGGAACATGATTCGAAGGGATTCCGGTTTTGAGGACATTGGCACAAGCCTTATGGGCAAGGATTCTTTCGTGGCCTACGCGCGCATTCCGTCAACCGGCTGGGCTCTCGGAGCGGTCTTCCCCAGAGACGAGCTGTTCGTGGCACTCGCTGGACTCCACGCGGAGAAACTCACGCTCGCGCTGATAGGAATAGGGCTGCTCATGGTGGTGAGCCATCTGGTTGCGCGATCGATTGCCAGGCCGCTTCGGAGCATGGCCGCTGCCGCGGATAAAGTTGCCAACGGAAACCTCGACGTGAATCTGTCCCATATTCGAAGCGTCGATGAAGTGGGCAGGCTGGCCGAAGCTTTCGTGCGGATGACCAATGGACTCAAGGAACGAGACTTCATAAAGGATACATTCGGCAGATATCTCACCAAGGAAGTTGCGAAACGCCTCTTGGAATCCAAAGACGGACTCAGGCTGGGAGGTGAAGAACGCGAAATCTCCATCCTCATGTCCGATCTCAGGGGATTCACGGCTTTGACCTCGAATATGCCACCTGAGCAAGTGATATCTTTCCTGAACAGATACCTCGGAAGAATGGTCGAAATACTGATCGATTACCGCGGGATAATAGATGAAATTATGGGAGACGGCATACTGGCATTCTTTGGAGCACCTGAACCTCTTGAGGATCATCCCGCCAGGGCAGTAGCCTGCGCGCTCAAAATGCAGTTGGCGATGGACGAAATTAGCTCCCAGAATGAAGCTGAAGGCTTACCGCATCTGGAGATGGGAACTGCGGTGAATACGGGCCTAGTGGTCGTGGGTAACATTGGCTCCGAGAAGCGAACAAAATACGGTGCAGTGGGCTCGCAGGTCAATTTTACGGGGAGGGTGGAATCATACTCGGTTGGAGGGCAGGTACTCATAAGCCAAGCCACGCATGACAAGATAAGAGACATTCTCGATGTGCGGGATGTGCTGCATGTTCAGATGAAAGGCGTTCCCGGAGATGTCGCTCTTTACGACGTCAGGGGAATTCGGGGGGACTACAATGTTCAACTTCCAGACAGAGAAGAAACGCCCATTGCGTTGCCGGTGCCCATACGAGCCAGAATTAGAAGAATCGCTCGGAAAACTGTATCTCAGTCACAAATCACCGCAGTAATAACTCACGTGTCGCGAACCTCCGCCGTAATTGTTCCGGATGCGCCTATATCGATATGGGAAGACCTCAAGCTTGAATTAATCGAACGAAGCACCGAAGTGATCCCCGGTGAGATATACGCCAAGGCTGTATCAGTTGACGGCGACGAAGTGACAATTCGTTTCACGTCGGTTTCCGCTGAGACCTACAAAGTATTCCGCCGCGTTGTGCACGCGGAGTGATTTTCAGGATTCTGACAGAAACTCTTTTTCAATATGTGTTAATTGTTGCGGAATGCGATTCCAACTGGGCCAAAGCTGATAATTACACATTTTGTAACAAAATGAGCGAAAAAGACCCATCTGAAACCGCTACCTGTTCAATCCTCAATTACCTCTCGCTTGAACGCACATTCATATGAAAATGACTTGATTGTGACCGACTAGATGACGGTCGCTACTGCAGCGTTTTCACGGTTCATTGTGGGGCTTTCAGAAATGGAAGTTGGTACGAATCCTCATCTGAGTTTAAGACAGTCTGATGGCACGCATATTGCTTATTGCCCCATAAGGAACCATTCCGGCTGGATGTTCAGAACTGTTTGAATTGATTCGAGGTTGTTCAGCGTCCTGTAATTGCCTAGGAGGAGAAATGCCCGTAATAGATGTAAGAAGGGTGACTCGAGAGATGCTGACTGAGCCGATTGAAGTCCATGTAGAAGGATTCTCCCTGGACTTGAATTCAGCCCGATCTATTGCTGACCAGAAGGCGAGCCAATGCAGTAAGAATCCAGTTTTGTTGGCATGGTTCGAGAAAAGAACCGGGCGGCACTCGCCAAATATTGCATACGGCTGCCAAGAAAAGCCGAGTTGGCTAATTTACGCCCAGTTTCGCGGAGGCAGCATATCTGTGGACATAAACGATCAGGAATATGTTTTTGTGTACAGGCCGGGGGAATTCACGTCTTATCTATTTGTCTGAGAACTGATGTTTGGTCCGGATCGCTGCCCGAGACTTTGCGCCTAAAGCGGGAACTTTAACATCGTGTTCCCTCTGCACACCTGATTTCCCCCGCGAATAGGTCGAGCGAAGCGAAGTAATCTCCGAAACCCGAGCGATGAAGATTGCTCCATCGTTTCACCCCTCAGCAAGGACAGTCTCTTGCTCACACTCTTTCCCGCTCATGAGTGAAGGGTTACACTCGGCGATCACTTTTAGTTTTGCATTCTCTAAATTTGTGGTAAGGTCCCGGACTTCCCGTAGGCGCAATAGAATGCATGCGGGATTTTTCGCGGAAATTGTTTGTCCGCAAAAGAGGATGAAAGCAAAAAGTGAGGTAAAATGAGAGTTTTTGGTTTTATTTGTTCAGTGGTATTTTTGTTGGTAGTGCAGCAAAGTCATGCAAAAAGCATAGAGGAACACATACTGGTGAGCTACAATCGAGTGGTAACAGAACTGAAGATTCACGGCTTCGATGGACCCTTAGCCAAAGAAGCAGCAAAATTTGCGCTGGTACGGCAGCTTATAGAGGACGGAATAAACAGGGATCATTCAGTCAGCATAGTGGGCATGTCCATGGGGGGCGTTAACGGAGAAGTAATGAGCGATCTCGGTCTTGAACTGGGAAAGGAAAACAGTAACGGTCTGGTACTGAAAAGGGTCACTTCCTCGGATGGGGTTGCATGTTACGGAATTTACGGACCTCGCGCCAATGTATGTTCCGCTGTTGCTATAGTATTACTTTGGGACAAATACATTATGGAAGCATACCCCGACAGCTTCAAGCAACAAGAAATAGAAGCTTGGAAAGTCTCCAGGGACTTGTCGCCAAAAATCGCCTGCGGAAGCGCTCAATCGGACGAAATCGCCCTCTATAACGGGGAATTGTCGCAACCCAGGCGAAAGGCCCTGGAAAAGGCAAACAGGATGTACAGCCCGACTGCTTCCAGTGCCATAGAGAAGATTGTCACAGATATGCAACCGCTCTTTGATTTCGTGAGATTCTAGTCTACAGCCACTCTGGTTAATTCAGAGTACTCGTCAAACTGAAACGGCCTTCCGAAATCTTTTCAGCAATCATTTTCGAGCGATTTCGGTAGGCCGTTTTTACAACGATTTACGCTGCTTAATAATGTTTTCCAAACCGAATCTCTTTACCCTGTAACCTATTTGCCTCAAGGTTATTCCAAGATCCTTCGCAGCCCGAGATTGTACCCAGTTGTTACGCTCCAGCGCGGCTACTACGCTGCGCCTTTCCATGTCCTTGAGGGAATCCAGTGCATCGACGTCATTCGCGGCCCATTCTTTAGGGGTGTGAAAAATGTAAGGAGACAGGTGTTTAACATCAATGACTCCTCCATCGACTATGATAGCGAGTCTCTCTATCAAGTTTTCCATTTCCCTGACGTTTCCGGGCCACGCATACTTTTCCAGGGCCTCAAGAGCTCTGGCAGAGAATTTCAATTCGCACCCGTATTCGCGGCACACTTTTTCATTAAAGAATTTTATCATGGGGACTATATCTTCCCTGCGCTCCCTGAGAGGGGGAACCCGAACCGGAAAAACGTTGAGCCTGTAGTACAGGTCTTGCCTGAATGTTCCTTCCGCAACCGCTGCAGACAAGTCTCTGTTTGTCGCGGCTATTATTCTGACGTCCACTGATCTGGTCTTTGAGCCACCGAGTCGCTCGAATTCTCTATCCTGAAGGAATCTCAGTAGCTTGGCCTGAAGAGGCATTGAAAGCTCACCGATCTCGTCCAGGAACATCGTGCCTCCATCGGCTTCTTCAACACGACCGGTCTTGGATTCCGAAGCCCCTGTGAAAGCCCCTTTCTCGTAACCGAAGAGCTCCGATTCCAGGAGATTCTCCGGAAGCGCAGCACTATTGACTTTTATGAAGGGGAAACGAGCACGGCTGCTGAACTCATGCATTATATGCGCTACAAGAGTCTTGCCCGTGCCGGATTCCCCGAGAAGCAGCACAGTGGCCTTCGTCGGAGATACCTTCCTAATGAGTTGCTGAACTTCAACCATCGCAGGACTTTTTCCCACTGAAAAGAAATTGGTTGATTTTTGGGATATCTCCGTTTTCAAGGATGTATTAGCCCTTATTAGATTATCTTCTCGAGCCTTCACTTGATAATTGAGGCTGACCAGTTGGGCCACCAGGGCTGCCAGAATCGTGAGAAACTTGATGTCTTCCTCGAAAGATACGTCTTCGTCAAAAAGCCGGTCCACACTCAGCACGCCTACAGGAACCCCATTGAGTACAATAGGCACGCCTATGAATGATACTTGTCCCTTGTCGATATTCCGTGATCTGGTCTTGTTGAGAAAGAGAGGCTCTTTAGTGATATCCGGCACCACGCAGGGTTCACCTGTCCGGAATATGAGCCCGGTTATCCCTTCGTCCCGTCTGTACACTCCGCGCCTCTTTTCTTCGGCGGACAGACCGTGTGAGGCTCTTATGACCAGATGGCCTCTTTCTCCGTTTCTCAAGGTCACTGTGGCCCTGTTCATGGCAAGGTATTCCGATAAGATCCCGAGAATAATCTCCAATGTCTGATCAAGGTTCAACGCGTGGCCGATGATTTGGCTTATGTCGTAAAGGACTCTTAGTTCCAGTTGACTTACCCTGGAATCCATCTCGCTCACCAAGGAATCCATTTGTGGCTGAAAAGAAAGCAAAATTCTAGCCTCCCGCAGCGGTTAAGTATCTTCGTGCTGATCCGTCCACGAGACAGACAGACATGAAGGCCGGCAGAGATTAATTGTTCAACATCACGTAACAAATTAGCACACTAGAAAAGACCGATTTCTCTCTTGCCGAAATCCCCGGCCCAGGTAACGACAGGTGATTGCGAATCGCGTGCCAAAATGGCGTCGACAGTAACTGACTGACATTAAAGGTGATGTCCAAGAAAGTCGCGGAAAATCTCTCATGCTGGTGTTACAATACGGTACTTTCTAAGCATAATGAGTACGCAAATGTAAGAATATTGGTGTCGTGTCGTTCGGAGTCTTCTAACTTGAGGGATCTTTCAGGAACCACGAATTCTCTGCGTTCTTGTTTTTTCGAGCCACTTCTCGTAACACTCTTTCAAAATTGATGGCTTGTATGTGGGCATCACGCATTAGCGCACTTATTAGATGATCGTATATTCTATCTTTCGGAGCGCCTGGATTTGCCCGTAGATATTCGTGTATGCAGCTTCGGACTCTTTCTCGGAAATCCGATTCACTCCACACAGGTTTCATTGCGAAACGCGGTTTGGGCGATTTGCGGAAGTTTATCACCAGATCCCGTTTGACCGCCTTCTGGGTCACCCGCTGATTGTACGTGGCTGAACCGGTGTCAATGTAAAGCGGCACCCGGCATTCACCGATCTCGAACCCGGCATCTGCCATCAGTCGTTGGATCTGACCCCACATCGCTACGGACGTATCGTGATAGCAAAGGCTCAACCATCTACCCGGTTTCAGGACACGTCGGCATTCTCCCATGGCAGAGCGCATCATTTCGGCCCAATCATCCGGCCCTTTGCCGCGGGTGTTATTGACCACGACTTCGCAATCGTGCCACGCTGTACTGAACCCCAGCCATGCTTCCCATAAGAAATTGAGCTCCGCGTATTGCACTGCACTGCCGTACGGGGGATCCGTGAAGATGTAATCGACCGACGATGAGGGTATTTCCGACAGGGAAGTCGCGGACTGTGTGGAAACGCATACATCAGTCGACCGGAGCATCGGGTGCAAGAGCTGCTTGGCTTTATATGTGCGAGAGAAAACCTTTCTCAGAGTCTCAATGACGTTTCGCTGCTTGGACATCGGCGGCAAAGCCCAATTTCCGGGGATATAACCTCCGCCGCCATTCAGGTGCTGCGCCTTCCGGCTCATAGCCAGCATACCTGAAGTTATTATTGCTCGCATGTCATTGTCAGATCCCGCTGCACTCATAAGCGCAGCGACTGCCTTGAGATTCCTTGGTGTAAACAGATCCGATATCTGCCTGAAATTACGACTTGGCCGCCATTCATCTCCCCAGGGAACAGCCGGTTCCTTCACATCCATCATGAAACGATCAGGATAGCGATGTTTCATCGCGGAACTTTCTATTTCTCGAATCCTTGGCAAATCGATTCTCTCAAAAGCTTCTATCTCGGCAGCAGACCCAGTGATTGCGCGAGTGAGTCTCTTTGGACCGCATTGCCTTTTGCAGGACAGGCTTACTGCCACAGGCTCATAGCCGGATGCCCTCAGGAATGGCGTGATAGGTTGGATGAGACCCTTCCTGGAAAAACAAGTAGGGCAACAGGAAGGCTTGCGCAAGGAAGCTTCGAACAGAGTCACCGGCTTCAGGCAAACAGGGCACTGGTAAACATTCGAATATATAACATGGTGAATAACCGCCGGACCGCCACACAGGTGACATCGTGTTCCGTAAAGGTCATCCGTTTCCGGCTTTACATCGAGGCAGAGCTTCTCGAAACGCTGCCTGAGGTCCTCCGGGTCGCGATCGGAGATACAAAAACGGGTAATAAAAGTCGCTGCAGGGGAAGCGTCTATAGCCACGGATTTTCGGCTTAGCATCAGGGCCGCAAGCGCAGTGCTCCCGGAACCGCAGAACGGATCGAGCACGAGGTCACCCTCGGAGGTGTAATGTGAAATATAAGCCTGAATCGCATCGAACGGCTTTTTGCCGAGATGGTACGGGTGCATCCCGTAGATAGGTGAATGCTTGTTTGTATTTATGGGGCGATCGAATTCAGGGACATCGTATTTGTCTTCTTGCAGGTGAAACGGCCGCACCTTGATGTGAGCTTCAACGAATCGCCTCAAATGCGGATTAGGCTTGTCTCCTGAGTAAAGCATTGTTGTTGCCTTCGCGCCCTAGCTCGAGGGGTAACCAGGTCCTGGCAGCAATTTTTTATTGCTGCATTCTCTCCAGGGCCTTGAGACAGGCCGGTGTCTCTTTGTACGGGCCGGGCCTGATCCAGATAGGATCGTCGTACCTGTCGTGACAAGGGAGGCACCTGGCAATTCCCAGAATTCTGCCGATTTCGTCCTGGTTGAAGCCTCTGGAAAGCTCATGCGACGTTCCCTGAAGGATTTTCCCTTGCACATCAATTACCGAATCCTGCGGGAAATCGATACCCAGACCCGAAGAGGCCGAATCATAGAGCGGTTCCAGAGACAAGCGCCCGTTCTTTGAGCTGAATTTCATTACTCCCTCGCCCAGACCGATTGCCTTGGGATCTAGATGACAATCCACGCAGCGGGGCACCTCTTTTCTGGTCGTGTGCGGATGCGTCGGACCCATTGCTATGGAAGAATTGCCATTAGCCAGCTTCATGATCTCGGAATCGTACGGCTGAATTACTTTACCTGAAGAATCCACAACCGAATTCCACACCTGGCAACCAGGAACGAGAATCCCCACCCTGCCTCTTGAATTGATGCCGTAAATATTGCGCTCGTAGCGGAAATAGCCTCTACCCTCTGCCCAACGTCCTTGTGTGGCTTTTCCGGCCATGTGATCGGTTCCTTTGTGCCTGAAATCCAGGACCTGGTGGCATCCGTAACATTGAGGACTCCAGGCGCTATGGCAAGAGTCGCATTCCATGCGATTGTGGCCCGTAATTTTGTGCGCAGCTTTGCCGGTGATCACGCTGACCGGATGCTCCTTGCCCGTCAGTTTTCCGGTCAGACGGAACCCCTGGTCGGTGAGCCTTACATTTGGTAAAGGTCGGCCCCTGGAGGTGCGCAGAATAGTGTCCCCATCCGACAGCCTGAGGTTAGGCGAGCTTCGCAGCAAAGCTTGCACCAGCGGATCGTTTTTCTCCACGGCCATGGTGGCTGGAGCTGTAATCTGACTGCCGTGGCAGTCTTCGCAGCGTATCTCAATTTGATCTTTCATGTATCTGTGGACGGAGCCGTCTCCCATGGTGTCCTGGCCTGTATGGCAATCGATGCACGCCATGCCCTTTTCGCGATGAATGTCAGGCACCAGTTTCCAGACGAATCTGCCGTCACTCAGCGTCTCGTCATTCAGTTCACCCCGCACAAAGGGCGATCCGTACTGCGAACTCTCCATTTCCCCGTGATAATTGAGCCCGACCCTTGCGCTTCGGTTGTGGCACGCCCTGCAACGGTCATCCGGGATAAGGTTGGTGATCGTATGGGTCGCAGGATGGCCGGGTTCGTCTCGTTTTATTGTCGGGTCTCTACCCGAGTATCGGCCCTTATCTCCGTAAGGGGCGTGGCATGCTGGGCAACCTTCAAGTCGACCCATGTTTTCACGGTGTCTCGGCACCCACAGATGACACGCAGCGCAGAATTTCCTGAAATGGCTGTCTGCAAGGCTGAACTCACCGGTTCCGGTGATTTCCGGCGGCACTGGAGCGAGGGAAATTTTACCGTCAGTCACCTGTTTCACGCCGAATTTTGAAAGGCTGTCCTTCTCAATACCCCATTGGAACCTTAGAATTCCTATTATTCCGGCATTGGTGGCCATCAGGGATCTGGGGACATTCTCAATCCTGTTCAGCAGCGGATGTTCCCGCTCGGAGTGGCATGAACCGACGGCTGCCCTGTTGCTACCACAACTTGCCGAGGCAAGATCGAGAGTGGCCGGGTTCTTGCCGCCCCTCAAGCCCGTGTGAGCGCCTCTTACGGTAAGATCGGTCCCGTTGCCTCCGTGGCACGTCACGCAACCGAACACAGAATTAGGGTGCGATTTGGAAAGGTCTTCTATCCCCAGATGGCAGGTCAAGCATCGTTCAGCAGGCAGTTTCCCGCCGAAAGGCCTGATTTCTATGATCTCCGGCTTTCTGGTTCCAAGTGATTCGATTTCGGCCAGGATCTTTTGCCGTTTTTCCGGCGACTGCTCCTGAGACACTTCCTTTTGCAGTTGTTCCAGAGCCAAGGCCATCCCTTTGATCTGGTATTTTTTCCATTCCGGGTTGCGGCTGCGGAATTCCACCACCCCAAAAGCCGTGATCAAGGCGATGCCAAGCAGAACAAGGAGGAGGGAGTAAGCTCTAGGGGGCCTGTTCACAAGAGATACCCCCAAAGCGTCAGAATCACCGAAGCAATCACTATGGAAAAAAAGACCAGGGAGGCGGTTTTCCTTCTGTTGTTTTGCAAATAGGGTATGAACGCTATGACGATAATCGCAGCGAAAGGCAGAATCACTCCAGCCCAAAAAGGCGGAAGATACCGAAGCGTCTGCTGAATTCCAACGAAAATCCAAGGCGCTTTCACATCCGCTGCCGGTATTCCTGC
>JACRDE010000286.1 GCA_016212935.1 Desulfomonile tiedjei
CTGTGGGCCTGGAAAAGTTCTACAACATGCTCCTGGACCGCGGAATCATCACGCAGATGGAACTACAAGAGCATCACATGCTGGAAGGCTTGAGAGAGAAGGAGCTCTCCGCTGAAGTTTCGAGTTTCATATGTCCTTGCTGCTTGGCTTCTCACGCGGAGATGTTCGACATTTGCCCTAGTTGTGGGGTGTCCTTTCAGGAACTGATCAGCCGCGAGACGCTCGTTAATTCCCAGACTCCCCGGAACAACGCTACCGCGATCAATGACGGTTCTAAATGCGTAATGGCCCAAGAGCATAAGGAGGAGACGGGAGTTCGTCCAGGCGAGCCACCTGTTTCTGTTCCCCCAGCCATTATCGAACCCGATGTACCTTCAAAACCTTTGAATGCGGAACCTGAGGAAAACTATTTCATGAGCGCAGATGATCTGCCTAAGGGAGCTGCTGGATTCGACGACGCGTTGGATGAAATCGGAGAAGCGCTGGATTCCGTGGACGAGGACACGGTGGAGGAACAAGACGGAATTCTGTGCGATTCTTGCGATAGCCCCATGCAGGCTGGCTTGCGGGATATTTACGATCAGACTCGGGGCAAACAGTCGTTTGTGCTGGCCGCGATCTGTTTCGCTCTGGGATTTCTTGGAACCTTGGCGCTCGGGCTCTTTGACGGTTTTTCTTTCGCCAGATTGATAGCCGTGTATGCAACAGGACTGCTTCTGCTCTTCGGAACCGTCTTTTCGGGAGTTGGTGCGTTCATGTTCATGGCCAGGGAAAAGGTATTCTTTTGTCCATCATGCACTAGAATTTACCCAAGGGGATGAGCAAATTTAAGTTACGTAACGAACAGATTCATTAGTTTTCATAATTTTTGTCGCTTTATCCTCCGCTGATTGCGAGGGATTTCTGATATGGAAGGAGCAGCAGATGGAATCGTGTCCGCAATGTCGGGCTCGGTCGGTGAAGTTTGCCGCCGCGAAGCATTTTCCCGCCAGTGGAATCTGCGGTTTTTCGGATGACAAGGATCTTCTTAAGGAGCTCTTTCCAGAGCCGCACATGAGTGAATTGGTCAGCGATTTAACCTATGCTGTAAGTGAGGTTGAGCGGTTTCTATCAATGATTTAGACCAAGTAATTGCCACCCGACGAGACCGTATGGAAGGAATTGATTTCGTGCGCTTGACCTGCGGACGAACACGACCTGGGACGTTCTGAACGCTAATCTAAAATCTGCCCGAAATCGGTTTACAGCCCGAAAAAATGGCGGGGAAGCCTTTTGAAGAAGAGAGTTTCCCCGTCAACGACCTCTTCGCGAGCGCCAAGTGTTCTGCTCAGGGCGGGAGTCTGCAAATGGAAAGTAATCTTATATGGACATTGTTCAAGAAGCTTCTTGATGCCCTCAGGATCCGAGAGCCCGTTTCTCGCTCTGAAATAGCATCCCCCGAAAAGCGGTCTGCAAAGGCGTTTTCCCTTATATCGGACGGGATAACCATACGAGGGAGGGTCCTGTTTCCATCGGAGCATCCGTCTCGTCTATACCCAACGGTAATCATCTGCCACGGCATTCCTGGAAGCGGGACTGCACGGCCCAAGGATGATCCTGGATATGAGGCTTTGGCCAGGGAATTGACTTCCCAGGGCATGGCAGCGGTGATTTTCAATTTCAGAGGTTGCGGCGAGTCCGGGGGCAATTTTGATATGACGGGCTGGACCAGGGATCTGGACGCTGTCCTGGACCTTGTGCTGAATACACCGCATGTGGACCCGACCAGAGTCATGGTTCTGGGTTTCAGCGGAGGAGGGGCTGCTGCAATTCGCGTCTCCGCGGAAAATGACAAAATCTTCAGCCTCGCAGTGGTGGGAACACCGGCCGACTTCTCAATTTTCCAGAAAGAACCGCAGCAAATAGTGGATGATTTCAAAGAACGCGGCATAATCAGGGACGCGGATTTTCCGAAACACCTGGATCGATGGATCTCCGGATTCGTGGAGATCGAGCCTAAACGCTGGATCGGTCACTTCAGGGGAAAACACATTCTTATTATTCACGGCGACGCGGACGAATTGATTCCGCTGGACCAGGCTTATGAACTCAAGGAGCGCGCCCCGGAGGGCATCAGCGAGTTGGTGATCATTCCAGGCGGCGTTCATAGGCTGCGCCTTGATCCTCGATGCATTGAGATTTTGAAAAGCTGGTTTCTGAAGGTTCTCGGGTGGAAACCCTGACGGAGCTTCAGGTCCACGGGTCACACTTCAAAGTTGAGCATGACGAATAACACTGCATTATACTAACTCCCATGGCGTAGAGCGGCACAACGAAGAATGAAAATCGTAGCGTGGGACGTCCCCGGCTTCGCCAGGGATAGATTGGGGTTGTGCCCGAAGAGTTCTGATTTTGTTTTCATGGAGGTGGAGACTCATCTC
>JACRDE010000282.1 GCA_016212935.1 Desulfomonile tiedjei
CGTATTGCTGCGGATCAGGATACTGTTGGGGAGCGCCGCCATACTGAGCACCCGCCGATCCCACAGCTGAAGGCGGTTGATTCTGCCAATCAGGGTAAACCCCCTGTTGAGCCCCATAGGATTGTGGCGGATACTGCTGTTGCCCCGGAGGTGGATAATACGGCTGTTGTTGTCCTGGTGGGCTTCCGTAAGTACTCTGAGGATTGAATTGCTGGCCTGAATCACCGCCCCAGATGCCGAGTCCTCCTGGACCGAGAACGGAATCCAAGAGACCTTGCCCGCTAGCAAGTCCCTGAAAGGCAACGATCATTACCAGAGCGATCATACCAATGCGTATCATTTTTTTGTCCTCCACGGTGCTCATGGGCAGCGGATCATATTGTGGAAATCGGGACATACAAGTACACTTTATCGCAATGTATTTTATACTAGCCACTCAATTCTGTCAAGGCAGCACTTGAGTTATTATTCACAACCCATCGGGTAATCTGAAAATAACGATCAAACGATGAGTTAATGGCGGTTTGACCACCACGACCCAGATTATTTTGTGTACGGCTATTGCCCAATACTTATACTAACTCCCACGGCGGAAAGCGCCACTACGAAACATGAAAATTCCCAAGGCGCACTTTCGGGCAAGAAGGCCTGAACCCTCCAACGCCGGGGAAGTTGGGTCAAGGCAAAGATGTGATTACCTCGTTATCTGGATACCGGATTTCGCCTGTATGACGTGTGTTCCGACAAGGGATTGTCAGGAAAAAGAGGGAATCCAGCTTGCGAGACACAGATCCGGATGTGCCGCTATCATGGCTCACGGCTCCTGGATCGCCGCTCGCAAGCGGATGACGAGATGGGCATCCGAAAATCGGCGATTGAGCAAAAGCGGTCTGCCCACGAACTCGCAGGGAAAGATCGACATTTTCTCGGAATACGCTATATGGTCAGCAGATCGTATTCACGTGTGCCCAGACCAAGTTGCTCCGCATAAGTCAATTGATGGGACCAGTCGATATCCGGGAAAAGGGCTTTCAACTTGTCTTCACCTGGAGCGAACGCCGACTGTAGGCTGGAAAGGGGATTACCCGGAGCCCCGTTTACGAGGTCGACTGCTGCTTGGTCCAGGGCCACAGGGTCCAGAGAGGCGAGTATGCCCAGACTCGGAACGAACGGTCTGTCGGAAAAAGGAGTGCAATCGCACAATGGGGATACATCAGTTACGAAGGTAATAAAAACTGCCTTGCCCTTCTTGGAACTTAGCACTGCAGAAGCGTACTCCACCATTTTTTCCATGAACACCGGTATCGATTCATTCCATTGGACCTGAATAGCGCCCTGCGGACAGGTGAGTATGCATTCGGCGCATCCAACGCAATTCTCGGGGGTTATGTGCGCCTTCCTCTGTTTGCCTTCACCCAGGAAGCTGATGGCTCCTCCTCTGCACCACTCGACGCATTCTCCGCAGCCGATGCATTTCTTTGTGCTGACTTTAGGAGAGATGTTCGAATGTTGAGCCAACTTGCCCTCGCGTGAGGCACATCCCATGCCGATGTTTTTGAGAGTTCCGCCGAAGGAAGAAAGCTCGTGGCCCTTGAAGTGAGTCAGAACAGCCATGCCGTCCGCGTTGTGGACGTCCGCGGCGATATGGGCCGCGTTGAAATGGCGCCCGTCCAGCTTGACCTCAATCTGATTGCTTCCTCTCAATCCGTCGGCTATGATGACTGGCGCACCTGTCACTTCTCGGGTGAATCCGTTTTCAAATGCGGTCACCATGTGGGAATATGCCTGGGAGCGAGATCCGACGTAGAGGGTGTTCGTGTCGGTGAGGAAAGGCTTTGCGCCCAAGTCTTTGAGACGATCCACGACACGGCGCACGTATTGCGGACGAATATGAGCGGTGTTTCCTGCTTCGCCGAAGTGAAGTTTCACAGCCACAAGGTCTTTGGTGTGGAATATTTCAGCCGGTTTGAGCATATCGAAAAGGTCTGTGACCTTTGCAGGGACGCTTTTCTTCCAGCCAGCGGACAAGTCGGTAAAGTACACGGTGGAGGGCAAGATCTTCTCTCCTTGTTAATTCGCCATGCTGGGTCGAAATTATCACCCGGCAGGCTTGAAATCACAAGAAAATTTTTCTTTGAAAAAAGATCTCTAGCGCGGTAAGATTAGATCACGGCTGAAAGATTTTTCTCTGCAACATTGGTAACAACCCAGGAAGTTAAAGAAAATAGGCGATGAAAGATAGAATTGGTGAAATGCTCCTGCGCGCCGGTATAATCGACGAGGAAAAACTCGAGCGGGCCATTGAATACCAGCGCAACCAGGGAGGAAAGATTTACGGGGCTCTGGTAAAGCTTGATCTCGTCGACGAAGACGATGTTGTAGAGTACTTGTCGAGGCAGTTGGGACTCCCCACGGTTTCTCTGGATGAAATCGATGTGGACCCTGATGCAGTAAAACTGTTGGCGCCTGAAAAAGCCCAGAAATATATGGCGATTCCTTACAGCCAAGTCAATTCCACCCTTTACGTGGCTATGGCAGACCCGACGGACTTGAATGCAATTGACGATATCAAGTTCATGACAAACATGTCAGTCGAAGTGAGTATAGCCACCGAATCCCAGATCAAGAAGGCTCTCGACACCTTTTACGACGCTGGCGTCGCCGCTGAGAACGTGCTGGACGGATTTGACGAAGAAGATATGGAAGCAGTTGGCGACGTATCGGACCTGGACGCCGCCGATGTGGCGAAAGCCGCGGAGGAAGCGCCAGTCGTCAAACTCGTCAATTACATCCTTAGAGAAGCCATAAACAAGAAAGCCAGCGATATCCACATAGAGCCGTACGAAAAAGTCTTGAGGGTGAGAATTCGCATTGACGGCGCGCTGTACGAGATCATCAAGCCCCCGATGAAACTGAAGAACGCCATGGTAAGCCGTGTCAAGATTATGGCCAGACTCGATATCGCAGAGCGGCGCCTCCCGCAGGATGGCCGGATAAAGCTCAAATTGGGTAAGGGTAGGGACATGGACTTCCGGGTCTCGGTCTTGCCCACGCTTTTCGGCGAAAAAGTGGTCATGCGACTCCTGGACAAGTCAAATCTCCAGCTTGACATGACTAAACTGGGATTTGAGGAGAAACCTCTCAGGCACTTCAAAGAGGCCATCCACAAGCCGTTCGGTATGGTGTTGGTGACCGGACCAACCGGTTCGGGAAAGACCACCACTCTTTACAGCGCCCTTTCCGAGTTGAACGCCCCTGATGTAAACGTGTCCACAGCGGAAGATCCAGTAGAGTTTAACCTCCATGGGATTAATCAGGTCCAGATGCATGAAGAAATCGGCCTGACGTTCGCTTCGTCTCTGAGGTCTTTTCTGAGACAGGACCCGGACATCATCATGGTTGGAGAGATTCGTGACTTCGAGACGGCGGAAATAGCAGTCAAAGCGGCTCTCACTGGACACATGGTGCTCTCCACTCTACACACCAACGATGCGCCTCAGACCATAAACAGGCTGCTCAACATGGGCATTGAGCCATTTCTGGTGGCGAGTTCGGTGAACTGCATCATCGCCCAGAGATTGGCGCGAAGGATCTGTTCCCATTGCAAAATGGAAGTGGAGCCATCTGCGGAGGCCCTGCGCGATCTGGGCGTCAAGATGGAGGACATAGGATCGTTTCCGATTTACCAGGGGGCGGGCTGCAACATGTGCTCCAACACGGGATTCAAGGGCCGCATTGCCCTCTATGAGGTTATGCCCATAGCCGATGAGTTGAAAGAACTAGTACTTGCAGGAGCATCGGCTCTGGAGCTAAAAAGAGAGGCCATCCGGCTTGGCATGGATACCCTTCGGATGGCGGGCGTCAACAAGTTGAAAGAGGGAATTACGACCGTCAACGAAATAGGCAGGGTGACCATGGCGGACTAGAGCGCGGCATCCGGCTGGCATGTCAGTCTCGGATCTTGAAACTGGCAGCCCTTATATTCCCTATTCCAGACTGAGAGTGAAATTTTCTTAGCCGAAAGGAAACAGCACTTGGCAAGCCTTCATGACTTCCTTAAAGAAATGGTTGAGCGAGGAGCCTCGGACCTCCATGTGACACCCGGTGTTCCGCCAATGATCAGAATCAGAGGCGAACTGGCACCGCTGGAGTATCCTCCGCTGAAACCGCAGGAAACCCGACAGCTCTGCTATAGCATTCTGACCGATGTTCAGAAGCATCGATTTGAAGAGAACCAGGAACTCGACCTTTCTTTCGGGGTCCGCGGACTTAGTCGATTCAGGGCAAACATCTTCATGCAACGAGGAGCCCTCGCCGGCGCGTTCCGGCTCATCCCCTATCAAATACGCAATTTTCAAGAACTCGGGCTTCCCCAGATAGTGAACGAGCTTTGCTCAAAACCCAGAGGGCTGGTCCTTGTGACAGGCCCGACCGGCTCAGGTAAGTCTACGACCCTGGCAGCGATGATCGACAAGATCAATACAGATCGCAGAGAGCACATAGTCACCATAGAGGATCCGATAGAATTTACCCATCAGCACAAGTCCTGCATCGTAAACCAGAGAGAGGTCCATCAGGACACCAAGAGCTTCAATGCTGCACTTAGATCCATTTTGCGCCAGGATCCGGACGTGGTTCTAATCGGAGAAATGCGGGATTTGGAAACCATTGAGGCCGCCCTAACGGTTTCTGAAACCGGACATTTGACTTTTGGAACCCTTCACACTAACTCATGCGTTCAGACAATAAACCGTGTAATCGATGTATTCCCTGCTCATCAGCAGCCCCAGGTACGCGCCCAGCTGAGCTTCGTCCTGGAAGGCGTCTTGTGCCAGACGCTGATACCAACACTGGACGGCCGGGGACGCACTCTGTCTCTGGAAGTAATGGTTCCGAACGCGGCCATCCGCAACCTCATTCGAGAAGACAAGGTTCACCAGATTTACTCGCAAATTCAGGTAGGTCAGGCGAAATCCGGAATGCAGACCATGAACCAATCGCTTCTCATGCTTTACCAGAGAAGAGTTATCTCCTTTGATGACGCAATGGCCCGGTCCCCTGATCCGGAAGAACTAAAGCAGATGATGTCCGGGCTGCCCAAGGCGGCCCCGAAGAAAGTCCTTAGACCTGGATGATTTTCCGATGCTTTTCCGGTTGATTAGCACCAGGAGGAGGATCTATGCCTGAATATATTTGGAAAGCCAAGACAACGGCTGGTAATTACACCTCGGGGGAAATGAACGAAGTTAACGAGTCGGTGGTAATCACAAAGCTCAAGAAAATGAATTACGCCGACATCAAGGTTAAGAAAAAACCTAAAGATCTCTTCGAAAACATTGAGTTTTTCCAGCCAAAAGTTACTACTAAGGATGTAGTTATTTTCACGCGTCAGTTCGCTACCATGATCGACGCGGGCTTGCCCCTTGTACAGTGTCTGGAAATCCTTGCCAGCCAGCAGGAGAACAAGACCTTCAAGAAGATCCTCACCGCGGTGAAGGCCAGCGTTGAAGGGGGCAGCACTTTTGCTGACGCTCTGAAGGCACATCCAAAGGTATTTGATGCTCTGTTCGTCAACCTGGTGCACGCTGGCGAAATGGGCGGTATTCTGGATACCATTCTCAGAAGGCTCGCCGTCTTCCTTGAAAAATCCGAGGCCCTGAAACGTAAGGTCAAGAGCGCAATGATCTATCCGGCGATCGTTATAATAATAGCGTTCAGCGTGGTCGGCGTGCTCCTGGTATTTGTCGTGCCGGTGTTTAAGGAGATGTTCGAGGGCGCTGGCGAGAAACTTCCCGGACCGACCTTGATGGTTTTGCATATGAGTGAATTCGTTCAGAAGTACATCGTTCACATCATTGTGCTCATAGGTCTCGCTGTGTTCGCTGCGCGGAAGTTTTACAATACCAAGAAGGGCAGATATATCGTCGATAGATTTGCCCTGAAAGTGCCTGTAATGGGTATGCTCGTGAGAAAGGTCGCAGTGGCTCGATTTTGTGCCACTCTGGGGACAATGATTTCAAGCGGCGTGCCTATACTGGACGCGCTGGAGATCACTGCGAAGACAGCCGGCAATGTCATAATTGAAAACGCCATTATGAATACTCGAACGGCGATTTCCGAAGGGCGGACCATTGCGGAGCCGCTCATGGAGACTGGTGTTTTTCCTGGCATGGTGGTCCGCATGATCGCTGTCGGCGAGGCAACCGGCGCACTGGATGCGATGCTCGCGAAAATATCGGAGTTCTACGACGAAGAAGTTGACGTGGCTGTCGAGGGTCTCACACAGATGATGGAGCCTCTCATGATCGTGTTTCTCGGCGGCGTGTGCGGCGGAATGGTTATAGCCATGTACCTTCCCGTGTTCTCGATGGCGGGTGTTATTTCCGGCACCAAGGACTAGACCCGCTCCGTACAAAGTTGAGAAAGCCCCTTTTTTTCTAACCAGCCCGTCTTCCTTTTGGGCGGGCTTGTTTTTTTTTCTTTCCCGTTTTCACTCTTGGCAAGGCTTTTCCCGAGGAGAATTGAGTCTCTGAACGGCGATAGACTTGACTTTTTCAGAGGGAAAGGATAAAACCCCGGAC
>JACRDE010000283.1 GCA_016212935.1 Desulfomonile tiedjei
AGTCATTCCTCATCGTTGTCATCGAAGATGCACGAACCGATGTTATGTTGGGCCCAGCGAGAAAAAGTCGACGCACCGTTGACCAGAGCGGTCGGTTTCGTTTTCCTTGTCAATTGCGACAAAGTGGCTGAATATCCACACTATGGCAAAGAGAGGTAATATTTCGCCGAGTGGTTATGTTGGGCTTTCATTGTCTGCTACCTGAAACATATTGCCTTGAGGATCCGCCCCAGACCCTGGAAATGGCTGGCCGCTGAACTCCTGATATGGCTGCTCCCGATCACACAGGTTCCGGGAGAAATCGCGCGGCAATTTGTGGGATGGTACCTGACCGGCCGAATAGAGAACCTCTATTTTACCAAGACACGTCCGGATCGTGTTTACGCCCTGGAATTGTGCCCTCGGCAGACATGGGTAGAGGTCTTTGGGAGAACCAAATTGTCTTATCAATATGATACTAAAGAAGTCTTAATGGACGGGGGTGGAATCTCGGGCTGGGTTCAGATTCCTAGGACTCCGGTACTATTTCTCAAACTCAGGGCTTCGTTAGAGGGAAACTGACCAGGAGTTCGCCAACTAATGCCAGATTTGTCGCTTTTGCGTCTGAATCTCCTCTCGCCAGTCACTGTTCTGTCCACCATCGACAGACATATCGGTAGACAGGCCTGTTTCGGGTCGGCGAAAACAACTGATGATTGGCTCTGTTACTGGATAATTTATGGGCAGGAGTCCGTGACGACCATCTGGTGCGAATTCTCTAGGAAAGCCACCCCAAGCCCCGCATAAGGAAACGACCTATTTGATCTCCACTTCGAGCGGCGCGCTCAATTTTCCCGCTGTGGTCATCATTTTTCGGCTCAATTTTGGCGGAGAACGACTCTGAGCCCTCCGCCATGCTCGAAAACAGTAACGCAATCAAACAAACAGCGAACTTCACATTTCTCATTTGCATCTCCTCATTGCTAATCAGGTACTTATACAGTCTGGCCAATCAGGCTATTTGAACTTAGGTCGGCTTTGAGGCTGGGGGCGGGAGCGAGTCACCCACCTGTCCGTCACAGGACTCCCGCAACTTGAAAACCAACGGGTGTTCTGATGGTGGAGAGGCATTCCTTTCTCCTGAACCCTAACAATTGGCCTGCCGGAGGGAGGTGTGGTTATGCTTTCTGCGGGATCCGACAGGCCGCTTCCCCTTCTCATCGATCAATTGAACCTTCTTATTCTTTCGGCAAGGGAATAACGGTAGATACAGGTTCAGTGCCATCAATGCAGGTCATCGAACATCACGCTCATCGAGATTGACGATGAAAGTCTCTATCGGTTTGTGAGGCCTCTGTTTCGGCTTTTCCGCGGGAAAACCCATTGCCAGTAGGGGGCTATAACCGCGTAATCCTTGGGCAGGCTCAGGGCCTTCGCTATGGCTTCCGGATCGATTCTTCTCATCCAGCATGTGCCTAGGCCGTAAGCGGTTGCTGCTAACGCCATGTGCTCTACAGCGATCCCGACGTCCAGGAAAGCGAGCCGTGCGAGATCCGGCCCTTGAGCAACCTGATTCCACCACGCCCAGTAACCGTCTAATCCATTGGGATCCAGGTCGCCGCTGTCCACAAGGCCTTTGATCGCGGACTCGGTTTCCGCAGTGCTATAGACGCTCATGTCGGCGCAACAGACGACACAGACGGGCGCCTCCAGAACAAACGGCTGTTTCACTCCTTGCGATTGCCGGAGTCTCTCTTTCGAAATTTCGTCATCGACAATGTAGAAGCGCCAAGGCTGACGGTTACTGGCAGAAGGAGCCAGCCTTGCTGCTTCGACTACCTTGAGAACCAAGTTCTTTGGTACCGGATCATTTTTGTACTTCCTGATGCTCCTGCGTCGAGCAACGATGTCGTCGATAGCGGCTCTGTATTCCTGACTCATCTGTGAACTCCCAACAATAATGTTTGAATGACGAGCATGTCAGAGCAGGAAGCGTGCCATAGGTTGGTTTGGCCGACATGCCCGCTAGAATCAACCTGATGCGGCTGCGCTTGCCTGAGATTTACAGGAACCGCGCGCCATTTCTGCGCAGCGTCGCGCCACTTCTGACTCACCAGCTTTTCGCCATCCAGACCTCGACTGCGCCCGGATGGCAGTTCCGAGATCACCCGGTCGTGTGCCTTCTTTCAACAAAGCTGGAATGGGCGCGTATTTGAGCGAGATACCTCACTGGCCCCCACTTGTTGTCTCTTTCGCTGAGGGACCCTCCCATTCATGCGGAGACTTCAGTCAGTCGACATTCTATGAAGCGAAGTGGCCTTGGTCTCTCTCGCAGGCTCGGCACAAGTCGCACCCTCGCTGTCCGGGCCAAAGGGGTTTTGGCACAGCTGCTACGAAAACCGGATTCAGCGCGACGAGCGAGAAAGCCGCCGTTGTCACGCTATTTTGACGGTGGAACCTGCCACTTTTTTCGGCACGCCCAATTTGGTTCTTGAGGTCTCTGAAAGTAACTACTATGCTTTGGTGTGGTCTTTCTGAAACAACGTGGCGCAACATTTCTGCAATGATCAACTCGTGAGAGCGTACTCACAGTCGTGTGTTGCGAAACAGTCGCTCCCACGTGAGCACTGAAGGTCCTTGAGCTGAAGGCCCGCAACAAAAGTTGGGAAAGTCGGATTTGAGAGCGTTACTATGAAATACAAGATTCTGATAGTCGATGATGACAGGCTCCTGCAGAAATCGTTAGGCAACGTGCTGGCAGAGAAATACGACACGGTGATCGTTGGTTCCGGCGAAGAGGCCGCAGAGGTACTCCGCAAACGCCCCATCGATCTCGTGCTGTTGGATATCAGGCTTCCCCAGATGGACGGTGTCCAGACGTTGAAACGGATAAAAGAGATAGATTCTGATATCCTTGTCATCATGATGACAGCTTACGAAGACGTGAAAACAGTCATCGTTTCTATGAAAATGGGCGCCTACGATTATCTTGTGAAGCCGTTGGACATCGACGAGTTGGACATCATCATTGAAAGAACCCTGGATACCCTCAAATTAAAGAAGGAGATAGAAGAGCTTCGGAAAGAGTATCGTCGAGAGTTCGGTCTCGCTGGCGTAGTGGGAGAGAGCGACGGGATCCGGCACGCTTTGCAGTTGGCCACAACAGTGGCGAAAGGACAAACTACCACCGTGCTGATCGAAGGGGAGACCGGCACCGGAAAAGAAATCATCGCTAAAACAATTCATTTCCACAGCGCGCGCCTTGGGAAGCCCTTCATATGCATAAATTGTGGTGCCATTAGCAAGGATTTGATCGAAAGCGAGCTTTTCGGCTACGAGAAGGGAGCTTTTACAGGCGGGTTGGCTGAAGGCAAACAAGGCAAACTTGAACTGGCCCACGGCGGGACGTTGTTTCTTGACGAGATCGGCGAACTTCTTCCATCCGCCCAGGTCAAGCTCCTGCGGTTTCTTGAAGAAAGAGAATTCTACCCCGTTGGTGGAACGCATAAGAAAAGAGTGGATCTTCGGATTATTGCCGCCACAAATAGAAGCCTGGAGGAAGAAATTTCGGCAGGCAAGTTTCGTGAAGACCTGTACTACCGCTTGAACGTGGTGAAGATATCTTTACCCCCCCTGCGGCAGAGGAGAGAAGATATCATTCCGTTGGCGCTCTTCTTCATTGATCAATTTAACGAGGCGTTTGGAAAGAGTTTTCAGAGACTGTCCAAAGAAGCGGAGGAGATACTGCTCAACCACCCCTGGAAAGGTAACGTGAGAGAGCTCCGAAACGTTATCGAACGTGCTGTTTTGATGGAAAACGGCACCATCATAAAAGGTGACCATTTTTCCTTCTTGGCGCGCGAAAGGTCTCAAGTCGGTCAGGACATCAAGGCCGTAACTATTCCGACTGGCGGTATTGACCTTGAAGCACTCACCAGGGCCTATGTAGTTCAGGCCCTACGCGTAAGTGCGGGGAACAAGGCTCGCGCCGCCAAACTCCTTCGATTATCGAGGCCTACCCTTCTGTATCGTGTCGGAAAATACGGAATCACAGAGGAAGAGGTGAAGAGTAAGTCCCCTCTAGCGGAGTAGCTCCGTCTCAAGTGGAAATCTCAAAATAAAGGTGGTCCCTTTGTGGACTTCGCTAATGCAATCGATAGTTGCATCATGCTGCTCCATGATTTTGTGAACGATGGACAGACCCAAGCCTGTTCCCTCCGTTTTGGTTGTGAAGAAAGGATCGAAAATTCTCGGCTGTATTTCATGAGGGATTCCGCAGCCATCGTCGGCAACGGAGACAGCCAATTGGGGCTTGTCATTTCCCGCGTTTTCTTCCGTTTCAGTCCTGACTTCCACCGCCCCCCCATCCGGCATGGCTTCAAGTGCGTTCAGAATAAGATTAATGAAGACCTGTTGAATTTGATGCGGATCAAAAACGATCTCCGGCACATCTCTGCTAAGGTCAATTCTGACAGTGACATTTGCCTTTGAAATCTGAGGCTTCATCAAGGCAACGGAATCGGTCACGATATCAAGAAGTCTGCCGCGCTTCAACATGGGGGCTTTAGGCTTGGCAAAATCGAGAATACTCTTGACGAGAATTTTGATCTTGTCGATCCCCTGGATGGTGTCATCGATCAGTTCGCTCAGGGTGGCATCACCCGATACCTTCTTCGACAACATCTGGACGTTGAAATTAATACTGGCGAGCGGATTTCTGATTTCATGAGCGATCCCTG
>JACRDE010000025.1 GCA_016212935.1 Desulfomonile tiedjei
AATTCAGGAACAACCCCATACAGGAAATGGAGCCCCAACAGATTGTTCGCCTCGGAATAACCCAGGTTCCCGAAGGCCGCCGCATCTTTGCCGAACTCACGGTTGAAGAGAACATTCGGGTGGGAGCGCATACGCGTAAGGACGGAAGATTCGAAGTTATGCGGGATTTCGAGAGGGTGTTGGGCTATTTTCCCCGGCTTCGGGAAAGACTGAAGGTTCAGGCAGGGTTTCTCAGCGGAGGCGAGCAACAAATGTTGGCAATAGCACGAGCGCTTATGGCCCGGCCGTCGCTCATGATGCTTGACGAACCTTCCCTGGGATTGGCTCCCCTACTCGTAATGGAAATCTTCGACATCATAAAGAAGATCAACCAGGAGGAAAAGGTGTCGATTCTGCTCGTGGAGCAGAATGCATTCATGGCTCTGGATGTATCCGATTACGGTTACATAATGGAGAACGGCAAGATCGTTCTTGACGGGCCCAGCGACAAGTTGATGGAAAATGAGGACGTCAAAGAGTTTTATCTGGGTATAAAAGAAGACGACCAGCGCAAGAGCTTTGCATCGATAAAACATTACAAGCGCAGAAAACGTTGGCTATCCTGAATCGAGCGGAAAGCCATATTCACTTTCTCCGTTAACCGTGCCGCGCAGGGAGAGCTTCGCGACTCAGACCAGACAACGATTTCCGGGATGCCTGAGAATACGTGTCCGAATAAGTGATACTGACTGGACTCGAGTTTCTCTCCGCTTTCGGAATCCGATGGGAAGACCCTTTAGTTTCTCTTATACGAGTTCGCAATCAAAGAAGCAAATTGGAGAAACCCTTCTTGTAAGAAGTGTTTCCCCGAACCTCCATAGGCGCTAACTTGATGAACTGGCTCGCGTTATTTCAGCTACTTAGCCAAGTGCAACACCATCACCCCGGCGAAAGCCGGGGTCCAGAGTTTGTTGAGAAGACTGGATTCCGGCCTTCGCCGGAATGACGGATTAAGAGCCAAACATCCTTAAGTTAGCGCATGTGCCCCAGATCTTACTGCTTTGAAAGCGCATTGTTATTAGCCGGATGCCATTGTTCGCTTGCCCGGCAATTCTCATGCTTGCGAGCAGGTTCGCGCGTCGGTATCACGGAATCCGAATCCAATCCGCAGCGCCCGAAAAGCTTTGGGCCCTGCTCACACCAAAAGGAAAATGCCTCTTTTAGAAATAAACAAAATCTCCCTCGCCTTTGGAGGAATAAAGGCCCTGACCGGGATTTCCATTGCCGTTGAAGCCGGGGAGCTCTACGCGGTGATCGGCCCCAATGGAGCTGGAAAAACCTGTCTACTCAACTGTATAACCGGTTTCTACAAGCCCCAGAGCGGGTCTATCCATTTCGAGGGCAGGGACATCCGTCGCCTCAGGCCTGATCAAATAGCCAAACAAGGGGTCGCCAGAACTTTCCAGAATGTGGAACTGTTCGCAAACATGAATGTAATAGACAACCTGCTTTTGGGACGCCACAATCACTTCACCACGGGTTTTTTCGACAATGCTGTGAAGGGCTACTTCTCCGCTCAAGAAACCGTCCACCGTCGAAAAGTGGAAGAAATCGTGGACTTCCTTGAGATGGAAAAATGGCGAAAATACCTGGTGTCGAGCCTTCCTTACGGCGTCAGAAAGAGGGTTGAACTCGGCCGAGCCCTGGCCCAGGAACCTAAGCTATTGCTGCTCGACGAGCCCATGGCAGGCATGAACCTGGAAGAGAGAGAAGACATCGCCAGATTCGTCATTGACATCCACGAAGAGCTGGGTTGCACCATAGTGATGATCGAGCATGACATGGATGTGGTGATGGATATATCCGAGCGGGTTTGCGTCTTGGATTTCGGCAGAAAAATCGGGGAAGGCAGCCCACGGGAGGTTCAAGCTAATCCGGAAGTTCAGAGGGCCTATCTGGGCCAGGATCAAGAATCACTTCTTAGGAGAGGGCGAAGCCTGTGAGAGAAGATACCCTACCACATAAATTCTTGACCCAAGTTAGCAAACTGGGTTCCCGTGTCGCCCTTCGGGAAAAGTGGTTCGGCGTTTGGCAGGAAATCACGTGGGACGAGTATTGCCGACACGTGCGCCACTTCTGCCTCGGGCTCATGGAACTCGGGCTCGAAAGAGGGGGCCATGTGAGTATCTTGGCCGACAACGAACCTAAATGGCTGTACGCTGACATTGCTACCCAATCAGCGGGCGCTGTTGCTGTGGGCGTTTACCCCACAAATCCGTCTAAAGAAGCCAAGTACGTAATAGCACACTCAGAATCGACTTTCGTCGTTTGCGGCGATCAGGAACAGGTCGACAAAGTTCTCGAAGTCAAGGACGAGTTACCTCTCCTCAAGAAAATAATAGTTATGGACATGAAGGGCCTGAGACACTATGCGGACCCTTTGATCATGTCCTTCGAGGATGTAGAGGAAATCGGCCGCAAGGTGGATGAAGAAGATCCGCAAAAATTCCAGCGTACTACGGATCTCCTCAAGGCTGAGGATGTGGCTATCATGGTTTACACCTCTGGTACCACAGGTCCCCCCAAAGGGGCTATGATACGTCACGAACACATACTTAGAATGGCCTCTGCCATGGTCAAGGTAATACCCCAAGACGAGAATGATGAAATAGTGTCATATTTGCCCTTGTGCCACGTGGCCGAACGCATGCTGTCTGTGGGTTTGCCTCTGTACACTGGAGCAACGGTGAATTTCGCCGAGAGCGTAGACACTGTGACCTTCGCCATGCGGGAAATACTTCCCACGTTCTTCTTCGCCGTTCCCAGGATCTGGGAAAAGATGATGGCCGGCATAATCACAAAAATGAAAGATGCCAGCCGGCTGAAAAAACTCACGTTCCGGGTGTGTATGGCGATTGGGGACCGAATGGCCGAAGCGAGGGTCTCTGAAGGTGACATCCCGGTTTTCCTTAGGATCCAGTACGCACTCGCACACCTGCTCCTCTTCAGGCATCTCAAAAAGGAGGCAGGGCTTTTGCGGGCACGCTTGGCCATGTGCGCTGCAGATCCCATCGATCCGAAGGTTCTGAAAGTCCACCGAGCCCTGGGTGTGGAGGTCTTAGAGGGTTGG
>JACRDE010000288.1 GCA_016212935.1 Desulfomonile tiedjei
CCAGCATTGTTTCTGCCTTTGCTGCTGCTTCCATGTTTTGCTCCTCTTGCGTAATGTGTATATACACCTATTCAAACAAAAAAATTACGAGAGAGCGACCAGATCAGAGATTCCTTCCAACAGAGAAGCCCAACGGTCTTCTCCCAATTCATTGATTATTTCGACCTGCGCCTTTTGCCAAAGCGGAAATGCTGCGACTAGTGCGGTATGTCCCTTTTCGGTGAGGGCTAGTCTTCGGGTGCGAAGGTCGTCGCCAGGCTCTATGTCAATCATCCCTTTCTTGTTCAACAAGGAGACATTGCGGCTCAGGGTCGTTCGATCCATGACAATCGCCTTGGCCAACCGCTTAATGGTTATTGGTTCGAGAACCCTAATTGCCGTGAGAAGAGTCATCTGGGTCACTTTCAAGCCACAGGGCTTCAATGCTGCATCGTAATAGCTCGTGACGCGCCTTGTGGCCTTCCGCAGATTGAAGCAAGTACAGGACTTTCCCATATCCAGGGCGGAACTCAGCGGGAGCACCTCCAAATTCGGTGACATCTCTTGTTTCTTTTCAGAGTCCATCTTTCATCTCCGATTGGTCGCGAACAGCTCGCCAGCCCGCATAATAAGTGTATATACACCTTGTGCTCCTTGTCAATAGAAAAATGGTGTACCGCCCAATTCTTGCACACCAGTTCCGCATTCGCCAATGGGTGGACCCGTTTGAAGTTAGAGCAGAAGCAATCGGAAAACCAGCGCTGCTCGATTCGCTGTCTAACTAACTAATATCACTATATTGTGATCTTCGAATCATAGCATTGGCAAATAATGTCCTTAAAACTAGTCGTGTTCAGCCGAAAGAATGATCGCAATGCTACCAGATGCAAATCGGATGCAATTGAAACGGGGCAGCAATTAACTAACTGATATGTTGTTATTTATCGCTGCCTCAATCGGGTTCGATTCCCGCCGCCTCCACCAGGAATTTTGCTAATCTTCCTAGTTCAAGAATGGACCGGGCAAGGCAAGAGACCCTCTGTCAGACTCTTTGAATAGCACTCTGAATGTCTTTCCAAGAAGTATGTTCTATCCACTTCGGGATCACTACTAGTTTCTTATTTGCCAACCAGCCATCCCACCTGAGGCGGATGTTGCCACGTGCGCCCATCCTCGGATCACCGGGGTCAATAACAATCATCTTGGCTTTGTCTGAGGAATCCGCCCACTCAGCGACTTGCATGTTAATGCCTTGATCTCCGAAACCGTAACCACTCACGATTAGAAGATCTGTTTCCTGTAAAGAGTGACGGAATTCATAGAAAAGGTCCGCGAAGATCCTGCTTGTATATTCGAATATTTTGTTGAAAGTGCCTACCAGCAGTACAGGGCGATCATGATCCCGGAACTGCAATCGACCGTTTGGGTCTTTTTCTTGCCAATATTTACCATCGTCGGCGATTCCCACGGGATCGTTGCTTCCAGTTGCCACGTTAGGCTCATATCGGAACCAGTTGACGGAGCCATGAAGCTTGAATAGTCTTATTCTGTCGGAGGGGTCCCTGAATACCTGCGGTGACCAATACCGATAACCATTTAGTCGTGCTTCGAAGCCGGCGGTGAATTTAATATTTTGACTCTCCAGGTACTGTTCGAGCAAAGTATCATGATTCAACGTGAATAGGTCGACAGGCGAGATTTCCTTGTCCCGACAGGCGTCCTCTATACAATTCAGGTAGTTAATTGTTTTTGTACTCTTCAGAGAATCCCAGACAATGTCGAAGATGTAATAAGTGGCGTCTCTGGCGATTTCAAGTAGCCGTTCTTTCCTGGCAAAGAACGGCTCGACATCCGGCAAGATTTGGTCGACAAATCCCTGAACGATTGGATTGTCATACTCTCCGGTTTCACCGTCGTAAATCTGGCTAGCCACATAATATAGATCTTCATAATTCACCGCTCGTCTGGGTGGAGAGCTATAATACGGCCTAGAATAGTAATACTTTTTTGTCTCAACGTAGAGCCTTTCAATAAATGCTTTTACCCTTGGCACATATTCGTCGGGCACTCCAGGCCATGGAAGCTGCGGTTGAGTCGCGACGAGACGGAAGCGTCCGTCGGTGCCATGCTGTACGTTCTTTCCTGAGAGAACTCTTTCGGTAATATCGGTTACAGATGGCATCCCTGCGGGAATCGAAATCCCGGAACCGAAAAGAAATGACACCCTCTTAGGCATTGCGGTGGCTCCAATCCTTTCCGATCTAGTTGAGCATGCGGAAGATTCTATAATCCCTGGGCATAGATCGCTTCTCCAGGATAGAGGTTCGTATTCTCGCCTTGGTAGCGTCGGAGAATGCGCGGTCACCCGGTCGCAGCAAAAGGTCTTCCTCTTACTAGAGAAAGGACTGCGCCTATTCGTCCACGCACCTCTCGCAGCAGCCCCTTTTCGTTCAGAACCAACGCATACCACGTTTCAGTTCCCCAAACCAGAAGATCCGGAAACGATGCTGCGCCGTTGCCGTACTTCGTATTCGTCAATCGGCGACATCGGATTGTGGCTACACTTTTCAGTAAATCGGCAGAGTCCTCGGACATTCTGATCAGCGTCAGACCACTAGATATTCCCATTTGAACACCGAAAGTACGAGGCAGGTTCAACGGAAGGGTCGAGCAAAATCAGCCGCTCTTGGCCGTCGTTCGCGCGGCGAGCCACGCACGCGCCAACAGGGCCGTCAAGACAGCGTGTACCACGACCGCCGGCCACAACAGCGGCCCGACCCATTCGCCACGGATGCCGACGTAAGCGAGATAGGCCGTCGCCATGGCGCTGTAGGTCAACATGCCGAGCAATGCCAATCCCGGCAAGCAAGCGATACCTAACGCAATCAGGGCGATGCCGGCCACACGAGCCACCGGAATCGAAACTCCGGTAAGCTGGGCGCCGAGCAATACCCG
>JACRDE010000300.1 GCA_016212935.1 Desulfomonile tiedjei
ACCATGTTGGTTGCAACCCATTCCCTGTCGCTTTGCCATGAGCCCATCTCTACCCCCCAGAATGTCCCAGGGTTCTGACGGGGTCTCTTGGGGATAACGTTGATTGTTCCTGCTATGGCTTTTGTACCAAACTGAACGGTGCCGTCACCCCGGAGTACTTCGATTCGATCGATCAGCTCAGGAAAGACTGCCATGAAATTGACGTCATTCATGGCACTATTGAGTGACCGACTGTCATAGAGCAGCAATACTCTATTGGAGGGACTAGCCGAGAAGCCCCTCAGGACGACTTGAGAATCGAACGGATTTCCTGAGTAACCAGACGTGTACACTCCGGGCAAGCCCTGGACCATATTGGGTACTCCTGTATAACCCTGAGATTCGATCCCTCTGTTTTCAACGATGCTGACGGCAGATGGGACGTTCGCCAAGTTTTGAGGGCGCCCCCCTGTGGAAACTACTTCACCTGGCGTGAGTGGGTAGTCTGAGCCCGGTTGGCCCGATGGAATTGGGTCGCCTGTGCCGAAGCCGCCGTCCGTTGTCCCCGTTCTTGCCTGCGTTTGCCTCCGATCTGAGCGAGGAGCTTCGATTTCCACAGGGGCAAGCTGCTCCGAGCTCCGGCTCTGAGAAGCCTCCGTTGCGGTGCTCTGTTGGGCCTCGGCAACCCTAAGCCCCATGGAACACGTGATCATGAAAAGGAACGAGAATATCAAATTAAGTAGACGGGTATGCGAGACGCTCATTTCTCTATCTCCGGTAGCCGAGTACGAGTAAAGGTAGATTGAGTAGCCGGCAATCTGTTTACCGGCCCGCAGGTGGTGCACACGGGGACGCCTTGCGTATGTCACCTGTTAACCTTCCACTCCGGATTAGGCTGCCGGGAAGATTCCAAACCCCCGAAAGGAGGTTCTGTGCTTCAAACTGTGGGAACTGGTATTCCTCCACTAGAGTCGGTCGCACGTTGGGGCCGCAAGGCGGTGGACACGTGGCTGGAGGTAAAGGCGCGATACCGGGCCCGCTTGGGCCGCAAACAAGGGGCGGGAAACACCCCAGCGGGAAATTCTTTGGCGCTGAAGGCATCGGATGACAAACAGGCGCCCTCGGTGGAACATTGGGTGACGGACCACACGGAGCGGCAATTGTAGGCCCGCAGGCCCTTGTAGGAAGCGGGCACAACATTTCCGCAATCCTGAAAGGCAACGCCAAGGTCGCGCCAGCCAATCCTACGGCGTGTTGAATGATCGGTCTGACCGGCCCCGGATCGCGAACATAAAGAGGCGCGAGATTTGAATCGCATGCTTGGGGGGCAGGAAAGGCTCTCACTTTCTGAGGAACAGGACCGCACAGAAGAGGTGCGGACTGCGGTAACGGCTGAAGAGCTTGCCTCTGCGGCGAAGTGCGGCCTACCATGGCTGGGTCAGCGGGTGCGCAACGAATCACCCTCGGTCTGAGCTCGCTGTGACCGTAATGGTTTACTGTCGGGAAGCATCCCTGCTGAGGGTAAACATCACCTGCCTCGCATTGCACTAAGGCCCCTAGTGCCAAAATAATGACTGAGCCCAAAATCCAACTTCTGAGACTGAGTTTCATAGTATAGTATTCCTCCTAGCAAAATGAAATCCTGGCGGAAAGCGGCGCCTCACGCAACGGCCTTCCAGACGCAAATCGAGTTCTGCGTGTTTGAGCGGTCAAACAAGCTGCAACAACAGTGATCTTGACTTGGGGGGCTTAGGCGAGGATAGTGGCGAGAAAGGGAATGGCTACAAATTCCCGCTTGCCTCGGGTTCCGTCGCTACCGGAACCTGGGGCCCCAGCACCTGCCCACCGGTGTTAGCTCACGATTATGTATTACCCGAAAACCAAGAACCTGCGTCCTCCCACAGGCGACACACAGTCCGAGAAAGCAGACGGTCGGACTGTCAGCTCTGCCAAAGGGCAGACTCCCAGCAAACAGCTATTCACCTTTGGTTCGCCCGCCGCTCCTCCTCATGCCTATGGCGACAAACACCAGCAGTGCCATCGCGAAGAGTATCGCGTACCACTGAGCGCCGGACGAGGGTAGTTCCGTGCTCTTGTCCTGGGAATTCACTTCCTCCATCTTGTATCCTTCCACGCTTGTTTTGCTCTTGCCGTCGCCTTCCTTCCCTTGCTCCTTCTTTGTTTCCGAAGGTGATTGCTTGTCAAAGCCATCATTAACTTGCTTTTTCGTTTGGGCCATGTCGGTTGCCTGTTGGTCCAAGGTCTTTTTCAGTGCCTTCTCCACGGCAAGCTTGAATCTCTCAACGATTTCGGGCGAGAGCACCCCTGGAATGGAGATGATGTTCACCACCATGTTATTGAGCATAGGATTGTTACAGGTGTGATCGCAGCAGGCTACGCCCTGTTCCACCACGTTAACCGCATATTCGGCGGCAAGCTTTCTCCTCGTGGTTTCGTCGGCCTGCCAGTAATCCTTTCGGATCGATTCCAGCATCCTGGCAGTAATTGACTGATAGGCCCAAGGGTTGGCCTGGCTGAAGAACGATTTGATATCAAGACCATACTTGTCCTCAACGTAAACCGCGTATGTTTCGCGCCACTTGACCTCGTCCACCGCAAAGGGCGTTGTCACCTGCCACCCCCACAGGTGTTCAACAAATTTGGACATTTCCCTTGCTCCCGCGTAGTTCTCCTTCTTCATCCCGTCGATCCATTTCGGGTTAAGGTATCGAGTCCGCAGTTCTCTGCCGATGGTCTTGCTTATGCTTTCCACCTTGAGTTCGTTGGGCTTTTGCTGCACGACCAGCACCGTATCGGGGGCCTCGCCCCGCTCCTTGCGTATCGCGAGTGAGAGCCCGCCCAAGTGTTGAAACCAGTCGTCGTTGTCCATGACCCCTATTACGGTCGATGTCATTGTATGAACAGCCACATCGGACATTTTCAGGTTTTCTCTCAACACTTCCGGGGCCTTTATTCCCCATTTCCCTTGGCCGTATGCATATCCCTCATGTTTCTGAAACACTTTGGCAATTTCATCGTCTTTATCCCAAAGCCCCGAGAAGCTCGTAAGCTCAGACACCCGATTGCCGTGGTTGCCGGGCGTTTCTGTGAAAATGCGCATCTGTGACAATTCAGCGGCTTGATTCTCCGCTATGCCTGACTCAATGAGGCGTTGCCTTATGCGGTCACTGTTTTTCCGTATCAGGTTCTCAACATCACTGAGCGCAGAAGCCGTTTGTACGGCCTGGTCCAGGTACACGATCATGTTGGGGAACAGGTCACGATACAAGCCTGAAGGATTCATCATCACGTCTATACGAGGTCTCTGAAGGACCGCACCGGGAATGGCCTCAACACCGACCACCCTGTCACTGCTGTCCCATTTCGGTTTTATTCCCATGAGATGAAGTACGGTCGCTTCATTGATTCCTTCGTGGCGAATGGTCTCGCACGCCCAGAGGACTATTGCGACTTTTTACGGATACCGATTATTTTATTTGAGAGCTCGCTCGATGATGTCTTCCGCCGCTTTGACCCCGAATTTGTATGCAGCCTTGGACGGTATCTTTGTTGGGTCGAATCCGTAGAAATTTTTCCCTGTGGGTATGGCGTCCGGGGTCCGAAAAGGGTCGTTGCCCTGTCCGGGCGGAACGTAGCGTCCGTTGAGCCCGGCAATGAATCGATTGAGTTCCTTTTCGCCCGACTCGGCAAGCCTTTTGGACACGTCCTGTCCGTCACGTTCAGGGTGCATTTTGAGAATGAATCGAACCGTCTCCGACAGAGCCTCTCCGACTGGGGAGACTCCGAACGTGTGCAGTCCGTAGGGCATGAAGTTTTCCCGGACCTCGGCGAGATAGCGCTCGACTTGTTCGATTTGTTCCTCTCCTATAGTCACAAGGGACAAGTCTTTATCAATTCCCAGCTTACGAATCATGTCCATTATTTCTTCAAGCTTCGCGGCTGACGTCTGAGCACCCGACCCAACAGACACATTGTACTGGCTTATGATGTCGGAGAGTTTGCTATATTCCTGGTAGAGACCGCCTTCTTTGACCGGAGGGATGAGGTAGTCCACAATGACCCCCCTTCCGCGACGTTTTGCTTGGATACCCTCCCCCACGGCGTCCACCAGGTAGGGATAGATGTTGGGAATATCAGTAATGAGAACATCCGGAGGACAGCTCGTGCTGAGACCGGCCTGTTTGCCCGGGAGCCATTCATGTGTGGCATGCGTCCCAAGATGGATCATCGCATCGGCTTCGAAGATGTGCTTCATCCACAGGTATGCGGCATTATATTGATGGTGCGGATACAATGTGGGCGAGTGGTAGAGTTTTTCCGGGTCATCAGACCATCCTCGAGACGGCTCGGGCATCAGCATGACATTTCCCAGCATGATCCCTGGGATTATGAACTCACCGTTCCGAGTCATCATGTCGGATTTTTCAACTTCGCCCCATTGTTCGAGGACCGCTTTTCGAAAGTCCTCAGGCAGCGCCGCAAACCAGGTCCTGTAGGTTTCCACCGGCAGCCGGACGATACTCTCGTTGCGGAGCATGTCGTCCAGTTCACCAGGGGCCCAGTTTCCTATGTTTCTTCCACTTCTCAAGACCAGTTCTTTGAGCGTCTCGCTGGTCAGGTCATCCCGCGATCCCACGGTGTAGCCTTCCTTGCGCAAGCGGGCCATGATCTGTTCAAGGCTTGCGAACACGTTCAAATATCCTGCGCCGATGTTCTGTTTGCCTGGTGAATGATTGTAGAATAGAATGACTACCTTCTTCTGATCATTGGGCTTGCGTTGGAGCTGCACCCATTTCTTGACTCTCGGAATAATCAGTTCCAGGTTCTCCTCGATTGTCTTGTGCAGATAAATGGTCTGTCGCGTTTCCTCATTCACCTGTTTCTCTTTGCCGGATACAACGCTTGGCTCAATAAGGCCGGAGAGTTCAGGATTGGCAATCGCCCATCCCACTTCCAGAGGAGGAATGCCCGCCGGGTCTTTTTTCCAATTGCTGATCGTTGAAAATTGGAGGTTCAAGAGATTGAAGATAGGTACATTGAGGTCCCGCAGGTTCGCAGCAACGGATTTGTCCAGCGCAGATTGAAATTTCAGGGAAAACGCTAGGATGATGTCCATGTACGGTCGGCCTGACCTATCTTTCATTAGCTTCTTCAAAACTTCCGGGTCCCACCCGAATGCCATGACCGTACTGAATCCGGCTTGTTCCAACCTCCTGATCACGTAATCCACTTGGCTGATTTGGTCCTTACCCATTAACCGAGACAGTCCCATAACCGCCACAAAAGGGGCATTCGGCTGAAAACCGGGCCGGTTTCGATACCATGCGAGGTAGCTGTCGGGGTCGGAAAACGGGGCGCTGGCGTCAGGGTGGTAGAGGCCCAAGACCGGCAGGATTTCCACCTTTTCATACAAGATGAAACGATCAAATTCCAAGTGCGCGACTCTCAAAATGAGATTTCTTACGTTCTTGTCGCTCATGTGATGATAGAATTCCCTGATCTCGTCGTCGAAGATGTACCCCCGTTTCTGGAGTTGCTCGTTGGTATTCGATCCTCTCACAGCGTAGATGCGCTTCTTGCTGATATCGACGTTCTTCTCCAGATACTCTACCAATCGTGTGTCCATCACATCGACTACCATGACATCTGAACCGAGAAAGGAAGAGAGACTTTTCTGGCTCCCTTCAAGCATCTCGCGAGTAAAGAATGAAGCCGTCGTGCCCTTTGGCAGATCAGCCTCCTGAACCGCTTGAGAGACAATGAGGGTGTCTGAATCGAGAATCAGGAGACCAATCTGCTTCGCATGGCAGACTTCGCAACAAAGCGCTATTGCCAGGCACGCCGGAATCATGAGAAGCGCTCTCGTTTTCAGCTTCATATGCGAAGTCTGGCCGCATAGACTCTTGCCTTTCCCAAGTTCCTTCGGGATGGCATGAGCGACAAACAGACATGGAAGAGCGCTCAGCAAGAAAAAGCAAATAGAATGCATGTAACCCCTCCGACCTATTCCGGTACGTACACCATGGTGCCGTCCTCCAGACGATACGCTGTGCCTAACCTCTCTCCACGGCCTTCCGTCTTGGCTTTCGTTACCTCGACGGCCTTAATCTTTTTGCCCTTTTTCGAGATGATCTGAAGATTGTCAGATGACGTTTTCTTGATCAGAGTCATATCGGTCTTCTCGTTGAACAGATCCAAAAGCTGGAAAGCTGAAAACATGGTGACTATCAGTCCCACGATGAACACCACAGAAAGGTCGAAAAGGTTCGCCACGCCGGTCAGCGGGTCATCGTCCCCAAGATCGTCTTCTCCGGCCAAGGTATGACGGTTCATATATTTCATGTGCCCGAGACTCTCCTTTCACGGTTTTCCATGAGAATCTCCGTGAGGAATTCCATACGGCGGACGTCGTGCTCTATCCAGCGTCGCTTCTTCCAGTACAAGAAATAGGCGGACGTCCCGATGGCCAGCCCGACCACCGTTGTAGTAAAGGCTAAGACCAGCTCTGAAGATAGCTTTGACATGTCACCTTGGCTCAGAGCTGCCAATCCGGTGCTCATAGGGATCAGGGTTCCGATCAAACCGACCCCCGGGCCTATGCGGATAAGCATTCTCAGGTGATCTGAAGACTTCCAAAGCTCTGAAATGCGCTCTTGTAAAAGGCTCTCAATGATGGTTTCCGTGCGAGAATCAAGTCTCTCCAACAGCGGCCCCAAAGCCTTGAGATAGGACTGAATGGTGTGCGGACACACCCCTTCGATACCGGATGAAAGGGCCAACTGGGCCAGTTCCTGGGAAGGGACTTTCTTCAACCTTGCCCTCTCCAGCCACTCGGCGAGGAAACTCCCAGCGAAAACGAGAATGCACAAAACGAGTACGCTTTCGAGGAAGAGAGTTGGATACAGAAGCGTGCTTGAAACCAAGTAAATAAAGCTTTGAAGAAGTGCGCCAAGATTCAAGGATCTACCTCCTACCGCGAGTCCTTTTGAGGACAAAACCGGTCACAAACGAAAGGACCAAAATCATGCCGACAGTCATGGCTTCGCTGGCATTTCCGATGGATTCTTTGGAGCCGTGACGGGCGACCCTATAGACTCTTTCAAGTTCTCCGAAGTGAGGGGCCAAAAGGACCGACAGAAAAAAGTAGGCCGACACAAACAACATGGCTAAACCAAGGACCCTTTCGGGAGTCGTATCGGTCAGCCTGAGTGACAGGGCCAGGACAGCCATGGTTAGTAGTGTGGTCACCAGATAGACGGCATAGGCTCCGAGGACAACGGGGAATGAATCACCTGGAAAAAAGGCCACAAGAAAACCGGTGATAAAGAATATGGCCGAAGTGCACACCGGGCATGGCACGACAAGAGCAATCCAGCCGTAGCTTTTCAGGCGTGAATCTTCAGTGTCTTTGAGAAGAGAGATGGCCCAAAGAAGGGTACCCCCTGCCATCAGCACGTGGAGAACCATGCCTGATTCGAAAAGACTCTTGAGACGATTGAAGTGGCTCACCAGGTCGACCGTTTTGCATATGTGCCACGAACCTACAAACAGCAAGAAATAGGTTGCAGTGACCAAACCGAATGCCGTTGCTTTGCCGAGGAAAGAAGGTCGCCTGGAAACAAGGTACGAGATCCCGCAGCCACTCTTGACTGAGAATATCCCCAGAGCGAATACCAATCCGAGTAATAGGCTCTTGAACTCCGGCATGATTCAGTTCCTCCAGGAAATGCCCACCTGCGACGCCGCGGCCAGCGCTGTATCACAGCTGAGAGATAGCGTCTAACCCCTTTTCTTGAAGACGATGGGGACTACGTAGGTTACTTCGTCTTTCATGAGCTCATCCGGTATGGGTGGAAACCGGGAAGAAGCCTGTTGAACTATCTTCAAGGCGGCCTCATCCAGTGTTTCGGATTCGGTGTGACCAACAATAGAAACCTTGGCAAGTGAACCATCTTTATTGATTGTGAAGGACACTACCGCTTTCCCGCATGCCATCTTCCTGAGCGCGGCTCTGGGGTAATAGGCCGCTTGATGAATGGCGGAGAGTATCTTGTCCTTGTAACTCTCCGCCTCATCCCCTGCCTTGAGTGAACCCTTTCTCTCTGGACTTGCCACGGAAGGCATAGATGCCACAGAGTCCTGTAGGTTCTTTGAATCATTGGGGGGACCGTCTTGAACAGAGACATCCGGAGGAATTTTTTCCCCAATAGGGACAGGCTCCTCCGCGAGTTTTGCGTCCATCGGTCGAGATTCATTCTCGGGTTTCTCTGTCACATTTTTGGGCTCGACTTCGGACGCCAGCTCTTTCCTTGATTCTTCGCGAGCCTTCCTTTCCTTTGGCTTTGGATGCCTTCGCGCCAAAGAGGCCATTGAGCCAGGAGAATCTGCGGAAGCATTGGAAGGGATGTCAGGGGTGTCGATTTCAAGTCTTACCGGTATTCTTACGAATATTGGCTTGTCGGAAATCCCTCCAAGCCCCTTTGGCAAAGAAGTTGGGACCGAAATAAACAAACAGAACCCGATGAAATGAATGGCAAAACCCGCAGCAAGAAATCTCAGTCTCTCGTTGACGAGCCCACATTCCTGGGAGGTCTGCCACAAAGCGCCTTCGAGATCACCGTCCTCCAGGATAATGTCCGGCGTGCATCCTTGAGGATCGGCTGGTTCGGAGTCGCCAGGAACTTCCCAATCCAGGAAAGCTGCTGATGAGCTAAAATCCTGAATCGTCCAATCGTAAGGCTCAAGTTCCCATTCCAAGAGGGGCTCAACATAGCTCTGAAAGATTGAAGAGTCTTGGTCACTGAGTACGATTGCGCACGGCCCACTTTCAGGGGAGAGATTCTCCTCGGGATACAAAGAGGACCTTCCGTGTGGGCCGAAGCAACGGCACAGTAATCGGCTCACTAGCCACGTCGCGGATGATGCGTGCAATGTGTCCGACGACGAGTTGTAGGAGCCGTTCACGTACGGAAAGCTCTCCATGTCAACGCCTCTTTGTCACGTCTTGACCATACAGTTCTGTTGCGATGGCCCTGGCCACCCCGAGCCCCACACTCTCATCCCCAAAGCCGCAAAGGAGCGCGATGAGATCCAAAGATCCCCAGGACGGCGTCGTAGGTAACCGTCATAAGTAGAACCTGATGCACCCCTTTGGTGATCAGTTGCCACCATCCGTAGTCCACGTCTTCCTGTGTGATCGCCACACAAACGGCGGCAACACCCAGAGACCGGGAGATCTCGATCAGTTCCGTTCCTCCTTGCAGAGGAACATCATCTTTTCCTTGTGTGACATAAAGAATCATTCCTTTTCTCATTGGACGCCTCCGTTAATCGAAAGGGGTTGCCTGAAAGCAGCAAACTACCTCGTGACACCACGTTAATAGTTGTGATGAGGACTTGATCGCTGTCAGACCAAGCAATGGTTCCGAGCAAAAAAAAACCCGAGCCCATTATTGGACTCGGGAGTGCACCCAGTTTACTTTTTCCCAAGTTTTCGGCTGTCGTTCGCAGCACTTTTGTCACAGGCAGGTCTTCTGGCTCCCGGATCACCCTACTTGCCCGAACCTTCCCACTTGGATACGCCAAGCAGTGGCATTTACGGGCTTTCGTCCCCGGATACAGCGGCGGGACCGCGCCGGACTTTAACCGGCTTCCCTATTAAGCAAAAAATTCACCTGTGATTTTAGCAGTAAACGAACAGCGACGGCGTGTCAAGTTCTAAAATCAGAATCCAGCGAAAATTCGGTTGACCGGGCCGCGTACAGTGAGGTATGCTCAAAATAGCCCAATAAAAATATGGTTTTTCAGCAACGCGACGGCGGTCTTGCATCTGCAGGATCCTTGGGGCAGCGAGAACGGGGTCTATTCCCGTGCCAGGGGTCATGCTATGTCATGGGAGGTAGGGTACGGGAAATGCCTATACCGCCGCAAAATTCCACATGATTGGCAGCAGAGGAGCGAAGCATGAGGGTACTGCTTATAAACCCCGAGACACCGGAGTCATTCTGGACCTTCTCTAACACCCGTAAATTCCTTGGCAGAAAGGCTCTGATACCACCACTGGGTCTCATAACCGTAGCAGGGCTTTTGCCGAGAGAGTGGGAGTTCAGACTCGTGGATTTGGCGGCACGCAAGCTGACCGATGATGATTGGAACTGGGCAGATATGGTAATGATGTCGGCGATGATCGTCCAGCGGGAGAGTTTGCTTGCTCTTATTAAGGAAGGCAAACAGAAAGGTAAACTCATCGTCGTGGGAGGACCGTATCCCACGTCCCTTCCAGATGAAGCATTAGAAGCTGGTTGCGATTTCCTTGTCAGAGGCGAGGGAGAGAGCGCCATACCGATTCTTCTTGAAGCCCTGGAGCAAGGTCAGACCGGGGGGATTATTGACAGTAAAACCAAACCGGAACTGAGCGATTCCCCAATCCCGCGATTCGATTTGTTAAACTTCGACGACTATATAGTTCTGGGTGTCCAGACGTCGCGCGGGTGCCCTTTTGATTGCGAATTCTGTGACATTGTCAACCTCTATGGCCGCAAACCTAGGTACAAGACCGGTGACCAACTCATTGAGGAATTGGAGACCATTTATCAACTCGGATGGAGGCGGGAGGTCTTCATAACAGATGACAACTTCATCGGGAGCAAGTCGCATGCCAGAAACCTTCTTGCCAAGCTCACCCCGTGGATGAAGGACCATGGGGAACCTTTTGTGTTCTGGACTCAGACCTCGGTAAATCTGGGGCAAGATTTGGGGTTGATCGATCTCCTGACAGCAGCCAACTTCAGCACGGTCTTCCTCGGGATCGAATCCCAGGACGAAGATATTTTGGCGTTGAACGGTAAGTTTCAGAATATCCAGAATCCTCTCTTGGAGTCTGTCAACAACATAAATGCGAACGGTCTCTCAATTGTGGCCAGCTTTGTCATCGGCTTTGACAACGAAAAGCCAGGAGCAGGGGAAGGAATCTGCTCGTTCGTTGACACAGCAGGAATACCAATCGTGGTGCTCAACATGCTCCACGCTCTGCCTAACACAAGGCTTTGGGATCGTCTGAAGAAGGAGGGCAGACTTGTCGAAACCAATACGACCGGCCAAACAACCGGAGAAAAAATGAACTTTATTCCGACTCGCCCGGAATCGGAGATTGTAGCCGAATACCTGGGTGCGTGGGATCATCTATACGCTCCTTCTCGCTATCTGGAGCGCGCTTATCGCTGGTTCCTAAAGATGCGCCCGACAAGGGCTGCTCTGGGAAATGGAGAGGACAAGTCGGTCCGGGTCACCCGAATCTCGGCCGGTACGACTCAATGGAATATTGTTCAAGACCTCGACAGGTTCGCGCGATTTTCGTGGAAGGCGGGAATCCGATCCGACCACAAGATGCAGTATTGGAAGCAATTCTTTGGTATGTGGCGACATAATCCCAGCCGCCTGGTGAAATACGTGAACGTCTGTGCCTTGGGCGACAACATGATTGCGTTCAAGAAAGTCGTTCATGACAGAATTGGAAAGCGGGTGGCCGACGAGGAGCCAATGTCCAAGAGGGCTTCAACCGCTTGTCGTTGAACGAGGCCATGCCTATAATGGCTCGTATTATTTGTGGCGCCATGGGAGACGAATTAGGAGACCTAATACCAATGCGCATTTAAAGAAGTAGGGTTCGGGGAGGAACTTCTTACAAGAAGTGCCTCCCCGATTTTACATATTTGAAAGCGAAATGGTATAAGTCGGTCTTGTATCGTCTACTTGAGCCGCGTGAGGAAACTCATTATCGAAGAGGGTATTGCGGACGCAAGCCAGGCAGCGAACGCGTACTGGTAAGGAAACACGAACTCTCCCTTGTCTTGCAAGAGCTTGTGCTTTATGATCCGGGCGGCCTCATCCGCCCCGAGGCGCCACGGCATGCCGTAGGCATTTGCTTCCGTCATCGGCGTCTGGACGAATGCCGGTATGATTACGCATACCGACACTCCTTCTCGCCGGACACGAGCTCGGAGGCCCTGTCCGAAGACCCGGATGGCGGCCTTGGACGCACAGTACGATGGAGCGTGGGGGAAACCCCGCACACCGGCCATCGATCCCATAATCGCTATTTGGCCTCTCTTGCGCGTGCGAAACATCGGCAATGCAGGCAGCACGGTATTCAGGGTTCCCTCAAGGTTGACAGCGAACACAGCCCGGATCTGTTCCTCCGTCTCCTCACGCCTCAAGTTGCCGTGGGAGATACCCGCATTTGCGATCACGAGGTCAAGAGCCGCCGTGCCGTCGGCTTCAGCGATCCAGTTCTCCATGGCCTCTCTGTTAGTGACATCCACCTCATGACCGTGTGATACAGCCCCCAACTCGTTGCAGATGTCGCAAACCCTCGCCAGCTTGTCGCTGTCAACATCGCCCAGGAACAGATGCCTATCAGGCTTAGCATATGCCTTGGCCAGAGCTGAACCTATACCCCCAGAAGCACCTGTAATCAGGACGGACTTCGGATCAACCATGACTTTCCACCATGCGCCGACTAGGGCTCGGCCGCTTGGGAAACAGCCTGCCGAATATGCCGTATTGCACGCAGGGCCTGAAAAGCCATACGGTGGTGGGACGACGGGTTTCTTCTCTGGCGTGATCTCCGCCGCGTGGAGCTAGAACATGTCTCGTATCCATTTGGATGCCCACTCAAGTCCACCTCGGACAACTTCTCCAGGAGTGATTCCCCCTTCTTGTAAGACCATCATTTTGATCGTGTAGAACATGGACACAGCCTCCATGTCGGTCACCTGCGGGGTCCAGAGGTACGTCGCCCATCCGATTTGGCCGAAGCCGTACAGGCCGAAAACAGCCTGTCCAAAGGCGAGAAGTCCTCCACTGACCTGTCCAGCTCCCAGCAGTGCAGCCAGCGCCAACTGACCGAACGCGAATAGCCCCAAAGAAAGCTGGCCTATTGCGACAACCCCAAGCCCGAACTGACCGATGGCGATTCCGCCTACTGCGTACCGTCCTATCGCAAGAATTCCCTTTGCAACACGCCTCCTGCCACGACTATCCGTCCCCGTGGTAACGCAGATAAGGGGTATCCCAAAGACAGCAGAGCGAGACTGCCATGTGAAACCGCAGGAGCTACCCTCAAGGCGGGCCTCATTCTCAGGGCTACCCACAGACCCCAGAAGAGTCCCTTGTTCGTTCTTTTGCTCTTGTCGCTCGATCAAGACCCTTCTCAATGCCGGCGGCAGTCGCGATGCCCGACCGTGCCATCCTCGTGAAATGCCCACGGGCGAGGCTCATCCGGAACACGCGTCCCCCAAAGATCTCGCACACCTCGGCCGCCGCCCAGAACGGTGCCAATTGATGCACGTCACCTGTTGCGACGCGGAACCGCCATTTCCATCGTCTTGCTGCCAGAGAGGGGTGGCGAGATAATTCCCTTGACCTCGAAACAGTCTTTGAGTGATCCCCCATAAGCCCCGAGAGACGCAAAACCACCGCCAAGTTGCTGACGAGACGATCTTAGAACGTACTTCAAGCCGGCCGTCCAGTCAAACATTTTTGGAAATGATCCCGGATTATTCGGCAGCCAAACAACGAAGTGTATGTTCTGCTTGTCAACCATCTCATATGGTGGAGGAAATCATGTGACGCTGAGGGCAATCAGATGGATGGGAGTGGTGAAGTGGCGAAACGAGACAGTTCGGCCCGAATTCAGTTCTGCAATCATGATAGATGACCAGGGGGCCAAGATTAGTTCGGATACGGGTTTTCTGTTGCTAAGAGAGATAGACTAGCGTTTCGGTATCTTGGGCCCAATCGGGAGTGAGCTGGAGGATTACAGGTCTCGGGTTCACAGCAAACACACTCAGCTTCAAATGACTCGCCAGCTGTTGCATCATATAGCGGTTGGGTTATGAGCACTGCAGTGATGCGGATTTTCTGCGGATTGATCCCGCCGTTCGACTAGCCTTTGCGAAGGACGACGAAGCCCGAGACGGTCAGTCTCGGCTGTCGAGGCTGCATGATCTTGATACGACAGATGCTCACAACGATACGACCCCTCACAAGGTGTACGGGGCTATTACCTCTGTGGAGAGGAGACTCATGCTCAGCCTTTCGTGATGACTCTCGGATTCAGCAAAGACCACCGGCCTGATCTGAAGCAGTTGGCTCACGGCCTCTTATGTGTGGACCACGGCATCCCGATCTACTCGAAGCAAGAGTAAACGTGGATCATGATAAGGTTGCATTAGTCTCCCCTCTGTCGTAGTATTTCTGAATTGGGGGTTTGTATCTTCCCTTTTTACTAAGGGAAAGCCTCCTCCAGTACTATCGACCGTCAGTTTGCCAGAGTTTCGGAACTTCACCTCCATAGAGCGGCGCAGTGGCTGCTCGCAGTTCCTCGGCAAAACGGGCAAGGATTGAATTATGAGAGTCCTCTTGGTCAACCCGGGATACGGACAGACCTTCTGGTCCATGAATACAGTCTTGAGCATGCTGAATAAGAAGATTCTAGCCCCTCCACTGGGTCTACTCACCGTCGCCGCCCTGTTGCCATGTGACTGGGACCTTAAACTGGTGGAGCTTACCGCTCGGCAAATCTCTGAAGACGAGTGGGACAAGTGTGACGTCGTGTTCGTGGGCGGAATGGTAGTTCAATACTCAGGAATTATCGACTCGATTCGCGAAGGCAAGAAACGCGGCAAGCAGGTGGTGGTTGGGGGACCGTGGGTTTACCATTTTCCACAAATTGCGGTGGACGCAGGCGCAGATATAGTCGTCAAGGGCGAGGCCGAACCCGTCATCCCGAGACTCCTGGAGGCGCTCTCCCGCAGAGAGTCCGGAATAGTCATCGAAGCGGACGAAAAACCGAGCCTCGATGAATCCCCCATGCCGAGGTACGATCTGCTTGACATGGATCTCTACGTAGAAATGGATGTTCAGTTCTCCCGAGGCTGCCCGTTCCAATGCGATTTTTGCGACATTACTCTCATGTACGGCCGAAGGGTGAGGACCAAGCAGCCCAGCCAGATATTGGCCGAGCTCCAGATTCTCTACGACCTCGGTTGGCGGCGCTTTGTCTTCATCGTTGACGACAACTTCATCGGGAATCCCTCGCGGGCCAAGAAACTGCTCAGAGAACTCATTCCGTGGATGGAAGAGAAAGGCTATCCATTCGATTTCGCGTCGCAGGCGTCCGTAAACTTGGCCGGAGACGCTGAATTGTTGAATCTGATGGTGAAAGCAGGATTCTACAGAGTCTTCCTCGGCATCGAGTCACCCGATCGAGAGAGCCTAGTGAGTGCTGGGAAACACCAGAATGCTGCGGTCAATCTCGATCAGGTGTGTCAAAAGATCACGAAGGCAGGATTACAGATCATCGCCGGATGCATCATGGGTTTTGACAATGAACGGACCGGCGCAGATAAACCTCTCATCGACTTTGCCGTCCGCAACAGTATCCCCGAGATGTTCATTACCCTCCTGCAGGTAGGCCCCGGGACGGAGCTATACGACCGCATGGCCAAGGAGGGGAGGCTAATGGCCTCTCTCCTTAACGACAACCTGAGCAGCCAGACAGGACTAATCAACTTCCTGCCCACAAGGCCTGTGCGGGAAATCGCGGAGGAGTTCATAAGGCTCTATGGCACCCTGTACGATCCGGGTCCATTCCTGGACCGACTTTATGCGCATTTTTCTCGAATGGACCCTCCGAGCTTTCGGAAACGGTTCCTTCCTCCTTACCCGTCAGAAGTGCGAGCAGTGTTAATAACTATGTTTCGGCAAGGTCTGCTCTACCCGTCTCGGTTGAAGTTCTGGAAATATCTAATCTTGGGTTTGGTCAAGTTCCCCAAACGCATACAGCATTTTTTTACCGCTTGCATCATGGCCGAACATTATTTCAACTACCGGCGAACCATTCAGACGGAGTTGCAAGCTCAATTGGATATCTTGGAGCCCATCTTTAGGACTGCGGCAGAGGAGCGACGGATGAAATTGCTGGAGTCCAGGACCATAGCGGGCGGGTGAGCTGATTTGGGCAAATCGGCATCGGGGGAATGGTCGTGACTCTGCATTTGTAGGGTGACCCAACGGGACTCGAATCAGCCTTCCCTGGAATAGCATCATAGGATTACAGCCGAGCGCTTTCTCACCGATTTGAGTCATTCGCGTGTCGCTTAACGAGAACCTCGTAAACACTGATACCAATCTTGGGATGGGGAAGAAGATAGATGAGTTCCTTGAAAAAGCCAAACTGCCTGGATGGCTCACTGCCGTGGGAGTGGTAGAATTGCACCATAACCGGGGCCGAGACGAGTTGGTGCACCGGTCATTGAAGGAGTTTTGCCCTGAGACGCTGCCGTTTGAGCGATTTGCCTACAACACGGCATTTTATTATACGATGCTCTTAGCGCATTTTCTCTTCGAGTGTTTCAAGGAGGACGTGTGCCGAGAAGTGGTTCCAGTGGAGGCATATCCGAACACGCTGCGG
>JACRDE010000287.1 GCA_016212935.1 Desulfomonile tiedjei
ATTTGAATGGCTTTGTTGAACGTAGGCATGTCACCCACCAGATAAGCCAGGTACCCGCAGCAAGACTCGTCTTCTCCGTGAGCGCCGTAGTTTACTCCTGCCTTTTCCAGGATCTGCACGAAAGCCGGGATGGTTTTTACGTCCTGAAAGCTGGTAACGCATCCGAAGTGCAGGATCGCCTCGGTTTCTCCGGGAACAGCCTTCTTGTAATTGGATGGATAACTGTCGCATCGCTTGGACGGATCAGCGAGCAAGGGATTTGCAGCGTCTATCATTGCAGCAAGCGCAGGCTTGAATACTTCCGGCAGGTATCCTTGTTCAACCAGCCTTTCTCGGGCCGCTCGCACCACCGCCGAAACTTTGACCTGAGCAGGACAGACGGCCTTGCAGTTGAGGCACAGCATGCATTGGTATAGACGTTTGGCTAAGTCGGCAGACGGCTGAATATTCCCTATCAGCATGTTGTAAGCCAGAGTAACCCTGCCTTTGGCGTTGAGCGATTCCAAAGTCGTCTCTCCGAACGTAGGACAGCCGGCTCTGCAAAAACCGCATTGGATGCATGCAATGATTTCGTTGTCCACTCCTTCCGGGAAGTGCTCTATTGCATCCGGTGTCTTGAGGTACTTCTCGAAGCAGTTTTCGTCAAGGATATCGCCGATTGAATCGTCGAACCCCATTTTACCGGGATTCAGGATGTTCTTGGGATCAAGGGTCTGCTTGATCTGCTTCATAACCTCCAGAGTTTGGCCGAGTTGTCTCCCGATGTACGGAGACTTCGCCATTCCGATGCCGTGTTCGGCAGATACTGTGCCCTTGTGCTTGAGAGTCATGTCTATGAATTCAAGAGCTATTCCTTTCACCTTTTCCCATTGTTCCGGAACGGTGGGATTCATGATGAATGTGGCGTGAAGATTGCCGTCGCCGATATGGCCGAAAGTAGCGACAGGAAACCCGAACTTCTTTCCGATTTGTTGGATTTCCGCGATTGTCTCCGGGATCTTGCTTATGGGCACTCCGAAGTCTTCCACCAGCGGCACTAGCCTGTAACCGGGCTGCAGTCTGCTCATAGCCGGAACCAGACCGCCGCGGGCTGCAAACAGCTTCGCTTTTTCCACTGGATTATCAGACCAGATGTTCTCGATCCCGCCCACATCCTTGCAGATTTCGTCTATCCTCTTTATTTGTTCCTGAACTGCGCTCTTGGGACCGTCAATGCCCATAAAGAGTTGGCAATTGACGTCCTTGGGGATGTCCATTTTCAAAGAATCGCGGCACACGTCCAGGCACACGTTGTCGAGGATTTCGCAGGTAGCGAGTTCAAGGCCTGACGTGAAGATCTGTTCCACCGCCTTTCCTGCCGTATCAACATCCGGAAACGACGCTTTCGCAAAGGCTTCGTATTCAGGTATGGGTAAAATCTTAAGCACTGCCCTGGTGATGATCCCGATTGTCCCCTCGGAGCTTGCGAACAGATGAGTCAAATCATAGCCTGCTGAGCTTTTGGGGGCGATGTCTCCGGTTTCGATCACTCTGCCGTCCGCCAGCACAACTGTGAGGGCTTTTACATAATCTTTGGTGGTTCCGTATTTTGCTGCGCGTACTCCGCTTGCGTTTGTTGCTATCATCCCGCCGATAGTTGCAATGGGTGCGCTCCCAGGATCAGGAGGAAAGAAATGCGTAGGGGCAAGCTTCGCGTTCAAAGCATTGCATATGACGCCCGGTTCCACTACAACGTAGCCGTCAGATTTGTTAATCTCCAGGACCGCGTCCATTCTTGTGAAGTCCAAGATAACCCCGCCTTTGATGGCCAGCACGGCCCCGGTTACCGAAGAACCCGTCCCTCTGGCCGTGACAGGGACCCCTTCCGAATTCGCCAATTTGAGGATTTCGCTTACCTGTTGGGTATCTTTGGCAAAAACAACCGCGTTGGGTACTCCCATATGAATGGACATGTCTCTGGAATAAGCCAAGCAATCCACAGGTGATGCAGTAATGTAAGGCGCCCCGACTATGTCGGTCAGACTCTTGATAAAATCCATGTTTGGTCCTCCTGGAAGGGGATGGCGTCTGGTTCTGACGGGTCGACAGGTGTCATTTATCCCGTTCATGATAGCGTAACTTTTTTCACAAATCAAACCCTAAGGGTTACGAGAATACCACTAGTGAATTGAAGGAATGATGATTCCGGACCGCAGCGGCAACATCAGTAATTCATGATAATGAATTGCTGATCCATGCCGGTCAACCAAATCAGGTCCACCAAGACGGATTTTTTATAGCGTCATTATCAACCGGAATTCACGCGTAACGAGTGCAAATAACACAGACAAATAATTATAACCTGTGGAAATTATAGAGTCGTCCCCAAAGAACGCTTGAGATTGACGCATTCACGCAATACGGTTTTCTCTTGACTTATTTGCCTTTTTTCGAAAAGCTTGGTTTAATCAGTAGCTTTCATCAAAACATGGCGCGAAACAGTTTTGGCACTAAGGTTGCTCGAATCTCAACGACGTGCGTTTAGATGGGGCAAGCCACAGGGTCCGGCTTATTGAATCAGCTGAATAGACGGATGACTCTTGAGCAGAGGTAAATAATGACGGCAACCAATCAGCTCGTAGTATTTACACTGGACGATC
>JACRDE010000298.1 GCA_016212935.1 Desulfomonile tiedjei
CAAAGCGCAAGAGTACTATCGAGCCGGTCTTTGGCATTATCAAGTCGGTAATGGGCTTTCGCCAATTCTTCTTACGCGGATTGGACGCAGTGAAAGGCGAAGGGGATCTCGTGTGTATCGCCTTTAACCTCAAGAGGCTCTGCGCCTTGGCGAAATAGGTTGAGAAAGCACAAAAACAACCGCAGATGGACGTTTCGTAAGTCGTGTACAGGTGGAATTTCAGCCCGTTCAACCTTCACCTGAAACGAACGCGCCCATTGCAGCAGTTTTATAAAAAAACCGGGTGAGAATTATGGATAATCTCAATTCCCAGTCCGACGGGCTCCTAGAATGGGAACCTGCCAACCCGACGCGGAACATGACCATAAGCACGGCGAGGAAGGCCACGACCACGATCATGGTTCAGGGGACAAAGATTCACATCAAAAGATCATTCGACTCTCGGATGAGGCTGTCAAAGAGGAAGGCATTGAGGTCAGCCCTGTCGGTCCGGGAACATTGCAGATTAGTGTCAGTCTTCCCGGTGAGGTTGCGATCAATGCTGACCGCATGGCCCACATAGTTCCGCGGCTGGGAGGCATAGTTCGTGAGGTCCGCAAGAAGGCGGGGGACACGGTCCGTGCGGGAGAGGTGATGGCGGTCATGGAAAGCCGGGAATTGGCGGAAGCCAAGGCCAAGTACCTGGCTGCTCTGAAGAGACTGGAGTTGGCAAAGAGCAACTACACCAGATTTGAGACCCTATGGAAGAAAGAGGCAATCCCGGAGAAGCAGTATCTTGAGTTCAAGAACGCTCTCGACGAGGCCGAAATAGAGAGGGACTCCGCCGAGCAAAAACTACGTGCTCTAGGATTTCTTCAAGAGTTCTTACAAAAACTATCGAAAGAGCCGGCCGACTCGTTGGCACGATATGAGATAGAGGCCCCCTTTGACGGGACCGTGATCCATAGACACATGTCCTTGGGTGAAATGCTGAAAGAAGATGCCGATTCCTTTGTGGTCGCCGATCTCAATTCAGTATGGGTCAATATCCACGTCTATCCCAAAGATCTTTCGCACGTCAGGGAAGGCCAACAGGTGATCATTTCCACCGGGAACGGGATTCCCGACACTCAAGGCACAATAGAATACGTGGAACCGGTTGTCGGAGACAAAACAAGAGCGGCTGTTGCTCGTGTCGTTCTCCCTAACCCTGAGAAAAAATGGCGTCCGGGTCTTTTCGTCACTGCGAAGGTTGTCGTTGAAAGCGTTGATGTCCCTGTGCTTGTCCCAAAGACCGCACTCAAGACCATTGAAGGCAAACCCGTAGCGTTCGTACGTGAGGATGAGGGTTTTGAACCTAGAACTGTAAAGACGGGAAAATCCGATGCCTCACACGTGGAAATCGTTGCCGGACTTCAGGCGGGCGAATGGTTCGCGTCCGATGGGTCCTTCCTCCTTAAAGCCGAGGCTGGGAAAGGTGAGGCGGGCCACGAGCACTGATGTAGGGCAAGAATTTCGTCTGGAGGTTTGCAGCATATGCTTGGAAAAGTTCTGGGATTCTCAATTGAACACCGCTACCTCGTTCTGCTCGGGGTCATTGTAGTCGCAGCAATAGGTGTGTATTCGTTGCAGCGCCTTCCCATTGATGCAGTCCCGGACATCACGCCGAATCAGGTTCAAATCAACACAGAAGTCCCTGGGCTCTCACCGGTGGATATTGAAAAGCAGGTCACCTATCCTCTTGAGACCGCTCTGGCAGGCATACCGGGACTCACCTACACACGATCGCTGTCTCGGAATGGATTCTCACAAGTGGTCGCCATTTTTCGTGATGATGTGAGCATCTACTTCGCCCGTCAACAGGTCAATGAACGACTGATCGAGGCGCGGAAGAACCTGCCGCCGGGAGCGGACCCGAAAATGGGGGCAATTTCCACCGGCCTCGGTGAAGTCTTCATGTGGACGGTGAACTACGAGCATCCTGACGGCAAAGACGCAAAAATCAGCGACGGCATGCCAGGATGGCAGTCTGACGGGTCATATTTGACTCCCGAAGGCCAGCGGCTCACAAGCAGTCTGGAAAGGGCGGCGTACCTTCGAACCGTCCAGGATTGGATTATCCGACAGCAACTCAAGGGCTTGGATGGTCTCGCCGAGATTGATGCCATAGGCGGTTTCGAGAAGAAATATCATGTCCAGCCGGACCCAATGAAACTTTTTTCTTACGGGCTGAGTTTTGACGACCTCATCGAGGCGATCAAGAAGAATAATATCAGTGCTGGGGCGGGATATATCGAATACCAAGGTGAGGCATACGTTGTCCGAGCTGACGGCAGGATCGGAAATGAAGACCAGATCGCTGATATCGTAGTCGCTACTCGGTCCGGTACGCCCATTCACGTTCATGATGTGGCGACGGTCTCCATAGGCAAGGAACTCCGCACAGGCAGTGCAAGCGAGAACGGATCAGAGGTTGTCGTTGGCACGGCTTTAATGCTGATAGGGGCCAACAGTCGCACAGTGGCAGCCGCTGTTGACGCCAAACTGAAAGACATCAACAAAACTCTTCCTCCTGATATTCGCGCGAAGCCCGTTCTTAATCGAACCAAGCTTGTTGATGCCACTATCGCTACGGTCCAACGCAATCTGGCGGAAGGAGCGATGCTCGTTATCGTGGTGTTGTTCGTCCTCTTGGGAAACATTCGGGCGGCGTTGATAACCGCTCTGGCAATCCCGCTCTCAATGCTTATGGCTTTTACCGGAATGGTACAGTGGAACATAAGCGGAAATCTCATGAGTCTGGGAGCCATTGACTTCGGTTTGATCGTGGATGGGGCGGTGATTATTGTAGAAAATTGCCTACGCCGTTTGGCTGAAAAACAACACCAACTCGGTCGAATGCTGACCCTGCCGGAACGTCTCCTGGAAGTCACAAGCGCCAGCAAGGAGATGATTCAGCCTTCGGTTTTTGGACAGGCAATCATCATCACCGTGTACGTCCCAATCCTTTCTCTCACCGGGGTCGAGGGCAAGATGTTTCATCCGATGGCTTTCACGGTGATACTGGCCCTTGTGTCGGCATTTATCTTATCACTTACTTTTATTCCGGCTATGGTCGCAGTCGTCATCCGGGGCAAGGTCAAAGAAGAACAAAACTTCTTGATGCGGCTTGCCGAGAGGTTTTACAGGCCGGTTCTCGAAATGGCGATTCGCCGTCATTACCAGGTAACATCTTTCGCTGTCGGGGTTTTTGCAGCCTCGCTTTTTCTCTTTGGACTGTTGGGACAGGAGTTCGTGCCGACCCTTGATGAAAAAGACATAGCGACCCACGCCGTGCGCATCCCGAGTACCAGTTTGACCCAATCCACGCTGATGCAGCAGAAGGTTGAGAAGGCAGTCAAACAGTTTCCGGAAGTAGCGTTTGTCTATTCGAAAACGGGAACAGCCGAGATGGCCGCAGACCCCATGCCTCCGAATGTTTCGGACACGTTTATAATTCTAAGACCACAAGATCAGTGGCCGAATCCGAATGAGCCAAAATCCAAGCTGATTGAGCGCATTGAACAGGCCCTGGAAAAGCTTCCCGGCAATAAGTACGAGTTCACCCAACCGATTCAGATGCGTTTCAATGAGCTGATATCGGGGGTCCGCAGTGACGTGGCGATAAAGGTGTATGGGGATAAGTTTGACGAGATGGGGAAAACCGCGCAGGCAATCTCCAGCGTAATTGAGAAGATTCCGGGAGCAGCCGACGTGAAAATGGAACAGACCGAAGGGCTGCCCGCAATCGATATAGACATCAATAGGGCCGCCATCTCCCGTTACGGCTTGAACGTATCCGACATACAGGAAGTGGTCGCAATTGCGGTGGGCGGAAGAGAGGCGGGTCTGGTTTTTGAGGGAGACCGACGGTTCGATATTCTGGTCAGGCTGCCGGAACATCTGAGGAATGATGTCTCTGCCCTGGAAATACTTCCTGTCCCGTTGCCTGAAGAAGGAGCGAGCGACCAGAACGAAAAAGCCCGATCGAAGGATGTAGTTGCCAAGCAAGGTCAAGAGCGTAAATTCCTGCCTCTTAAAGAGCTTGCCAAGGTTAAGGTGACCGAGGGCATCAATCAGGTCAGCCGTGAGAACGGCAAGCGGCGGATCGTGGTCCAGGCAAACGTAAGGGGACGAGACCTCGGGTCTTTTGTAAACGAAGCTCAGCAACGAATTGCCGAACAGGTGAAAATACCCGCCGGTCAATGGTTGGATTGGGGCGGGCAGTTTGAGAACCTTTTGGCTGCGAGAAAACGCCTGACTATCGTAGTTCCGGTCTGTCTCTTTCTGATTTTCTTGCTCCTGTTCGGTGCTTTCAACTCGGTGAAGTATGCCCTGCTCGTGTTTACCGGCGTTCCTCTTGGCTTGACCGGCGGCATCTTGTCGCTATGGTTGCGTGGAATGCCGTTTTCCATATCCGCGGCAGTGGGCTTCATTGCTCTTGCAGGGGTGGCGGTCCTCAACGGTTTGGTCATGGTGACCATGATCAACCAGTGGCGTGAGGAGGGGAACTCTGCCTATGACGCTGTATTCCACGGATCGCTGAGGCGACTGCGACCAGTACTGATGACCGCTCTCGTTGCGTCTCTCGGATTCGTACCGATGGCGCTGTCCACCGGGACCGGGGCTGAGGTTCAAAGACCATTGGCTACTGTGGTCATCGGTGGGTTGATCTCGAGTACAGCCCTAACATTGTTGGTGTTACCGGCGCTTTACTCTATTATTACAGGCAAAGACGCTGCCGGAAAGGGTCTCAAATCATCGCCTGTCAGATCCGAGTGAAGAACGGCGAGATGGCAGGAATTTGGAGACAATGCGGCGGGCCTAGCGTGATCCTGGCCATGGCTTGCTGTGAGAGGCTAGGTATGATTTACCTAGCGGTCCACGACATAATCATGCAGTAAGGCTTACCCTCGTCGGAACTCCACGACCCAACGTGTGCAGTGGGAGATTCTGCAACAGAGGTCTCGCTGGCTAGGGCCTTGACAATCCTGGAATCTTTGTTAAGTTGAGGGCAAGTTGAAGAGAAGGCTCGGTTCAAGAAGATAAGGAGCAATTTTCGTGCATTTGGGAACACGCAAAATTTTGATGATTTGGATGATGGTGCTGATCTACGCTCTGTCGGCGTGTGCGTTCATAGGTTCGGGTCATTGTTGTTCCCAGCACCCACATGGTGAAAGCGAGGGACATGGAGATCATGATCATGCGATTGCAGAATCTGTATCCGATAGCCTCGCCCCCTCGAACCGGAGTTCTCTCCCGAATGAACTTGCGTTGTCCCGGCGGGATTGCTGTGGCCAGGGACTGCACGGTGAAGCAGAAAGAATAGCTCTTCACGCGGCGAGCTCCCTAAGGTCAACCGACCCGAGCCGTCTGGTGACATGGCTTTCACCACCAGCCGAAGCTGATCACGGGCCACATGACTCTCTCCGTGGTCACAGCCGCGCACGTTGCACTCACAGCCGAGCCTCTGCCCGGAGCCCCGCACTAGAATCTATCCTCACGGTTTCTCTCCTCATTTGATCCCACCAATTAGCTGCGTGACGCTGCTCGGGGTCGTGTTGCGGCCTTTGGATGCGCCCGAGAATCGCGAGGTTTCTCATCTGCCGCGACCAAAAACTCAGGAAGCCGAAAGGCTTGCTTCACTTTGAGACCGGTCGCCGCGGGAGTCATGCCGATTGTGCTCCCGGAACCATGACCCAGCACAAGTTTTCGGTCGCGGCTGATACTCGAATTTCCGACCTCGCAAGGGTATTCGCGTATCGACAGATCGAGCAGCATGGACGGCCTACATCGTCTCATAAGAATACCAGCGAACCGACAGATCTGCACGTTGTCACAGATCGTTCCCGCCCGCGGGGACATCTAGGCAGACAAAACACGGCAGTCAAGTTAACTCTGCTATCTGAGAAAAGACACGTGCAGAAGCTGGCTTTCAAAAGAACAAGGAGTACATCGTGAAAGGATTGATCACAATTCTAGCCATTCTGTGCCTACTATTTACAACGGAGTCGGTTTTCGCCAGAGGTGGCGGAAACACTCGCGCAAACATCGACAGAAAATGGAGAGAAGTGGAAGCCTGGAAGAAGAAACAAGATCAACACTTCAATAGAATCGAACGGGAAGCAGAGAGATCATTGCGTGGCATCCGAGGTCAGGGCGGACCTGCTGAAAGCATTCCCTATCCCGGATGCCGTACGCGTCCTTAATTAACAAAGAGTTGATGAGGCGCTCCTTCGAGGAGAGCCTAGATCGGGATCACTTTGAGGAACCGAATCATGTTCAGAAAAGAGTTCATAGGTATCTGCATGGTACTTCTTGTCGGGATAGCGGCATTAGTATTCGTAGGCATGACGGAAAAAAAGGCCGTGGTGTCCGGCGGCGATCACGGTCATGGGCACGGGCACGGGCACGGCAGCCAAGATCAAGATCACGGTCATGACCATGCCGCCGATGTTGGTCCGAACGGTGGGAAACTACTGAAATACGATCCGCTTCAGTTGGAGCTGGTGATCTATGAAAAAGGAACGCCTCCGCATTTCAGGGTATACGCATCGAACGATCACAAACCCATAGACCCGCAGGATGTGACGCTATCAATAGAGTTGGAGCGCCTTGGTGACAAGGTCACGGTATTCCATTTCAAACCCGGCCCGGGTTACCTCTTCTGCGAACAGGAAGTCGAGGAACCTCACTCCTTCTTCATAAAAGTTCTCGCCGAATGGAAGGGGCAGAAGTTTGATTGGCAGTACTCCCAGCATGAAGG
>JACRDE010000299.1 GCA_016212935.1 Desulfomonile tiedjei
ATGGCAATTTCGGCTTTGATAAACGATCGCCCAGCCTGTTTGTCCTTTAGGTTATGAATGAGAGGTACCGGATTAAGGCTGAAGAGTATCTCTCCAGATTTGACAACATTGCCTTGTCTTATTGCGACTTGCCTGACCGGTGCATCCGCTGGTACGACTATTTGTCTAACAATAGCAGATTCAAGGTAACAAGGGTATACCGAGTGCTCGGACCAAGGACAAGCCACCATCAAAACGATCCCGATTGCAAGCACCAGAAAGACCGTGAGGCCGCGGGGCCGGAAGTGCATCTCGGATCTTCTCCTCAGAAGGTTTGCTCCTCCTCTTCCTAATGGTCTAACGATGAACATTGCAAATGCAATTGCACCCAAAATCAGGCCAAGTGTTTTGTCGAACTTTGAGTAAATCCGTTCTATAATGCCTGCGTACAATACAATTCTGTATAGAAAAGCCAATATTCCGTAGCTCACCAGTATAGAGCTCTCTTTTATGGAAGAACCAGGAGCCTCAATTGCTTCCACACCCAGGACTCGATTGAAGAAGAGATATCTTAGAAAATTGAAGGCCTTGGCCTGCAGATTCGGGATTCGGAGCCAATCGCTCATAACGAAATAGCCGTCGAACTTGAGCAGTGGATTGCCGTTAAAGAGTACGGACGATATGACGGAGATTGCAACAAGATAAAACGCTATCGAATTCAATAGCCCTGGTTTAGTGAAGTACCATATATATGTCGCGATTACAGCTACAGCTACTTCCGACAATACGCCGGCAAGAGCGATAGACATTCTCTCCTTCCGATCCGACAATTGCCAGGCAGCCGTGGTATTGCAGTAAAGGCACGGGAAAAAAATTAGAAACGCGACCCCCATTTCCGGCACTCTCAAGCCGAAACTCTTGGCGGTATAAGCATGTGAAAATTCGTGAATAAGTTTCACAATGGCAATGGCAATCCACAGGACAATAAGGTTCTGCAGGTTGAAGAAGAACAAGTACTCTGCTTCAAAACGCTGGAGGCCGATAACCAAGAGGTACACTGCCCCGGGAATGAGGAGCAATGCTATTGCCAATGTGATTCGATTTGCGAATATCTTCCAAATCTTCAGCGTCTTTTCAAGGAATTTGTCTGGATTCAAAACAGGGATGTACAAGTAATAGAGTTTTAGAATTGATCTCTGCCGTAGTTCTTGCTGAAGTTTATCCTTGAAATCAGTTTGAACTTTAGAGGTTCCGTAGGATGTTCCTAGTAGCAGGCCGGCTTTGGAGAACTTGTCGGCCAGCTTGGCGGCATGATTCAGGGTGAAATGCCGGCCTCTCAGCTTCAGTCTGTCAATAGCATCTCTGAGGGAAAGGGTGCCGTCCAAGATACTGAGGAGCTCATACTCATATGGAGAAATACGGAAGAACTTGTTGGCGAGGGGATCTTCCAGAATAATGGATCGGCCGCCGTGTGCTTCGTCATGTGTGTGTCGTAATATATCCGGCCTGAAACGTGGCTTGGCTTCCGTCATTGTCAAACACTATTGGGCGCTGCATACTGTTGCAGCGCTTTTTCTACCGTCTCACCGTTGAGAAGAAAATTCCCGGTGACAGATCTACCATGGAAGCAGGCGCCGCGCAATGTTTCCCGCCTTCTTGAAAGCAGTGGCCGGTGCGTTTGAAGCCTGCGTCAATACGCTCGGCACCTGTTGCGGAATAGCCGTGTTTACAGGATAATTGATCCCTGCGCTAGCTTCCAGGTCGGCAATGGCGGCGTGAACCTCGCCAAGGGCTAACAAGGCGTCTATTTCAGCCTGAAGTCTATTGCATTCGGCTTTTTCCCGGGTAATACGAATGAGCGATTGCGGGGCTCCTCTCATTTTGGCGGTTTCCACGTCCGTAGAAATACGATAAGCCTCTTTCACCTGTTCACGCAGTTCAGTCATTTTCTTGAATCGCTCTACCGACTTGATCGAATCAAGGGTCTTCAGCTTCACCTGGGTCAATATCCCCATTGAGATGGCCGCTCGATCCTGGTCAGTCTTGGCAATCCTATCTGTGGCTGCTTCGTGCTCGAGAAAATTGGCGCAGACGTCCATAAGATCCCACGTGATTCTCATACCGCCATCGATCCAGTTCTTGTTGAGAAAAAACTTGTTCTCATCACGAAAATATCCGACGAACCCGTCGACCCTGGGGAAAAACTTGACCATTAATCGCTTTGTGTCAGCAACGGAATTGGCAAATGTCAAATCCGCCTGATAACACTCGGGCCGATTCACTAAAGCTGCCGCCTCCAATTTGCACGAATCCAACATTTCCGTAGGAGGTGCCGCCAAAAAACCGTCAAGCTTTAAGTAGCTGCACGGGCTCACATTCAGGGCCGCGCAGAGGAGCTCTCGCTGTTTGTCGACGTCGACGTAAATGCCGGAGAGCAGACTTTTCGCTTCACTGAAGAGGTTTTGAGCTGTTAGGTATTCCTGGCTATCCACGTATGCATTTTTGTACAGGCCCTCAAGATCACGAACGATGTCTCGCCTATGAGTTTCGAGGGCTTGGGCCTTGGGCAGAGCATTGTTCAAAGCGAGGAGACGGTAAAATGCCGAAACCACTGTTCCTATCAGTTGCTGAGACACTCGGACACGCTGATAGCTCGTGTATAGAGCTTCGTTGCTTTTGATATTATGAAGGTATTTGGCCATGAGAGCGTCCATTGGGGACCAAGCCGCCTGAACGTTCCAGTTTCTCCAACCACGTTCCCGACCTGTTGAAAAGTTGGTAACACCGGTAGCAGGACCCGGACCGACTACCTCCCATGCCCCTTCCTGATTAATAACGTCACTACGGCTCCAAGAAGGGCGATCTCGTTGCGATAGGGCATAGAAGCCATCCATTCTAGGCATCATCTTCAATTGACTCGCCTGAGCCAGTCTGCCTCTGACCCGCTCCTCCCATATAACAGCTTGCAAATCAAGGCTGTTAGCAAGTGCCAACCGAGTGCAATCGTGAACCGTCAGTACTGTTTTGCCGCCATTAACAGTCTCCAGCGGACGGGCTCGATACACGGACATGACCATCGACGCGTTTTGCTGGCGAACAAACGACCAATCCGTACTGCACGATGTTAGAGTCAGACATAAGGCTGCCATAAGCAGGACACGCGACAAGAAACCATCTCGTGAGGAACCCGAACCTGACTCCTTATGCACGGCCTGACCGATAAGCTTCGAAGAAAGCCCGCAGGCTGTCCTCCTGCGGGAAGACCTGACGCAGGACATACCATCCCTCCAGGAACATTCCATAAAAAAGTCTCAAGAGACATAATAAGAATATTGGATGGTACATAACACAGAGAGATAAAAAAAGTCAATCAGAATAGCTTATAAGGTACCGTTATTTTTTCTTATGAGAGCATGCGAATTGACCGTGTTTGTGGTAAGTACCCCAGGGCGATGTGTAATTCACTTTCACTCATCGTATCATCACGGGCCAGACGTATGTGCAAGAATATTGCTAGCCCAATGGCATATTTTATAGGCGATTGCGAGCTGTTAGCTGTGCAATGGATTTGCAGCTGATTCCGGCAAGTCGGTTGTTAGTATACATTTTTGTAAAGAATCGACAAGAGGGCCACGAAAGTGGATGCTCGACTCACGAGGCATCCACTCATCTGAGAATCATCAAGGTTGTCGGTGGGAGATGTTTAATTGCTTGGAGTACCGATATCCATGGAGACTTTGGCCTTGTCAGAAAGGCTCACAGAGCCAGACATTCCGACTTGGAGCTTACCGTTAGGGTTGTCTATCAAAATGTGTACACGTTTGCTCTTGGATGCTGGATCAATCAAGCTGGAGATCTTCTCTATGGCGCCTTCATAAGTTCGGCCGCCATACTGAAAGTATGCTTTCTTCCCCATTTCCAGCTCTGAAAGCCTTGATTCCGGCCAGTTTACGCGGGCATAGACTTTACTTGTATCCACCACTCCAAAAAGTTTTTCGAGATTTTCCACCGCTTCATACGGTTCATGGTATAGCACCGAAACGTTTCCCGAAAAAGGGGCCCTTATAATGCAAGCGTCCAGATTGAGCTGTGCCTGTTTTAGCTTGAATTCAGCTTCATTTTTTCGGGCTTCCAGGATACGCACCTCAGAGCGTGCCTTCAGAATATCATCGAACGTACAGGCCCTTTTATCGTAGAGTTCTTCTTGAACCGCGAGATTCTCCTTGGCTCGTTCGAGGGTTCGCACTACCGCTTCATAGTTCCCACGGAACTCCCCGACAATCGATTCGTATCGCGCCCTGGAGATCTCGGAGACCACAACGTCTTTCTCAAGAGGATCACCCTCTTTGAATTTCATGAAGTCCACTATTCCCCTGACTTCCGTGGACACGGTGCATGACTGATAAGGATAGATGACAGCGCTCAATTTTTCGGGAGTTGTGATGCCGAGTTCTTCTTTTCGAGACGAGTCAGAGCCCCAATTAGAATCCTTTGTATCGACCGCAGAGGTCAGGACCTTTGCACTGTCTTGGTTTTCAGGTACATCTGCTGACACTGTTGACTGCACCAGCAGATACAAGGCCCCCAAGACGACACAAATGCTAAGCCTCCATACACTTTTCATCATTCCTCCAGAAGTTTCGTATATCAACAGATTCCGATCAGATTCTATCATGACAGTGTCAGAGATTCACTGCATAATTTTCGTAACGGTCGAAGCTCTGTGCCAAAACCCGCACTACTGCTTTGACTCTTCGTTTGGGGTCTGCCCAGGAGCGCGAGTCTGACTTCTTGCCATTTGTTGGAGGCTTCTCCCGAGAGCTTCATATAAGGCCTTTGCCTGCAAGTGAGATAGATAGACCTGTTTTTCATAGACTTCAACCAGAGAAGCCTGACCCTTCTCGTCCATTCTGGGCCTGACCTTGCCAAAGAGAATGCTGACATCGAAAGGCGTGCTCTCCAGCATTGTGCAGTTAGAATAGTATCCGTCTTCTTTCAGGGTAACCAACTTTTGAACGCCGGGGCCCTGTGGCGCTTTACTTTCGGGCATCTGTTCGCCTCCTAGTGTTTTCGAGCCGCATAACTATATCACCATCATGGACTCGAATGCACCTTATTTATAATCCCAGGAGATCCGCTATCCTTAGATCGTCCAATCTGAGGGACTGTGCTTCCTCAATTGGGAAGTAGCTAAAATTGAGCCTTCTTCCAGCTTCAATCCCTTGAGCGAAACCTTCCAGAGGCGTGTCCGGCGCCAAGCTTCCGGAATAATTCAAGCTCGGTTGGTTCAGCTCCTCCATACTCTCCCACAAGGCGACCTCTTCAGCGCCAAAGTAAATCCTTTTTCCTTTGAACACCTCAGGGGCATAATCATACAATGGTGTAATCGGTGGAATTGATCCGTGGTGCTCGGGGACAGGTTGTTGCAGGTGATGGTTTGCCAGCTCCTGCAACATGGCGTCGAGTCCTTGATAACCTGTTCTCAGTATGTCCTCGATAGCCCCACCGCCTGGCATCGGAAGAGGAATGTCAGCACCTATTATGCCCATTGGAGTCTCTTGATGCGGTTCTCCTATGTCGAGCACTCCCAAACCGCCGTAATGGGTGCCGTTATGCCTGAGCATGTACGGATCTTCAGGAAATCTTATCTCAAAGGGCAGATCGTCAGTCGGGCGGGTTACTACAATCGTGAAGCTCTGCGTTGCGAACCCACCGTTTCCATCGGATACCATAATCGTTATTGTCACGTCACCTGAATATGCCGGATCCGTGCGCCACTGAACGAATCCCGTGGTCGAATCGATCACCATTCCCGGAGGGGCCTGAACCAGCGAGTAAGTGACCGAGTCATCCCCTCGCCAGTCATGCTGACTTTCGTCGGTGGTATTTGGATCGTAACTGAACCATAGCGTCGCGCGGATAGTCTCACCTTCAGGACCCTGGGTAGTAAATACCGGATCATTATTTTGAACGGTGATTCCGAAATCATCCGGCGAAGCGCTTTGGTGACCGTCGTGATGAGTCACCCGGAACGTGTAATGCCCCACGTCTCTGTTGGTGGTGGCCCACGATATTGACCCGGTTGTGGGATCGAACACAATGTCAGATCCTGGGCCATTACCAGAGTTGTATGCCGTCACATCCTGAAAACCGGAATCGCCGTCCCTCTGTATGGCCAAAGTGTAGAAAGTCCCAGGCCCTACTTGTTCGTCAATCGCGTTCACCGCGAAATCTTCGAGATTGAGAGACAGGCCGTCTTCCTGAATTACTTGATCGGGAATATTGTCGATGACAGTGACTTCATTGGTAACGTCCACATCGATGGTTCTCGTTACAGTGCCGCCATGGCCGTCATTGACCTCTATAGTGAACTGATAAGGGACTCTGAATTGTGCCCCTCCGGTGTCAATGGTCACATCGGCATTTGTGGTCTGCCACTGTATCTCACCTGTGGAGCTATTGAATACTACCGTACCGCCGTCTGGCCCGTTGGGCCTGTATCCAGGAGTCCAGAGCACACCGTCTATGCACAGATTGTACTCGGTGGGGCCGACTCCTTCGTCATTGGAGTCTACCAGGGCCTGATCCAGGGTCCACAGAGACGGATTGCCCGGATGGTTCACACCGTCATCCTCGTGCAGCTGCCACGTGGCCGGAGCATTAAGGCTCGGAGCATTATTGTTCACTGTGACCTGGAAGGTGTCACTGCTCGAAGTATTGTGGTGATCGTAATGCGTGACCAGGAAAGTATAGCTGCCTACGTCGGCATTGTTCGGATCCCAGTCGATTTGACCGGTTAGAGTGTTGAAGACGATGTCCGACCCTGTGCCGTTGTTAGCATTCCAGGTGGCAAGAGACGAACCGTTTATCTCCAGCTCATAGTAGGTGCCAGGGCCTACTTGTTCGTCCGTTGCCGTCACTATTGCTCCTGGAACAGTCAAATGGCTGTCTTCCGTTATGACCTGATCCGGGATGTTACCTATTACAGTAGCTTCATTGGTTACATCTACCGGCATCGTAGTGGACACCACACCACCGTTACCATCGTCCACCTCTATGGTGAACTGATACGGAACCCTGACTTGGGCTCCCCCGGTGTCTATGGTCACGTCGGCGTTGGTGCTCTCCCAATCTATCTGACCTGTGGAAGTGTTGAAGATCACAGTACCACCGTCTGCTCCGTTGGGCTCGTATCCAGGGGCCCAGAGCACGCCGTCTATGTAAAGGCGATAGACAGTACTCCCGACGCCTTCGTCATTGGAGTCCACCTGCAGCTGATCCAGGGTGTATAGAGTGTCTTCATGAACCGTCCAC
>JACRDE010000297.1 GCA_016212935.1 Desulfomonile tiedjei
AACCTTCTTTGGCAAAGAAGGTTCCCCCAGACCCCTTCCAAGAAACTCTAACACTGGCCGGAATCCATATTTCTCGCTGAGAAATGTGGATTCCGGCGAATGCTAGAAGTTCTTGAAGTGGGGTTCGGGGAGGAACTTCTTTCAAGAAGTTCCTCCCCGATTCTTCCTCGTTTGAAAGCGAACTGGCATAAGCGGTTCGTACTGTTGAGGAATCTCCATAGTCCCCAGCGACGAGCAAATTTTACCGAAGACTTTACCGCGTTTTCAACAGGTCAATTATTTCTTGCCTGCCTGTTTCGGAGGCAAGAGTTAGGGCGTTTTTCCCCTCCCAATCTTCCGCTGACATGTCGGCCCCTGCAGCCATAAGTATTTTCACCACAGATCTGTGGCCGTTTTGCGCGGCTCTAATAAGCGCTGTTTTCTGCCGATTGTTCTTGGCGTTAATATCAGCTTCCTTTGATACGAGAAACTTGACTATTTCCGCGTGGCCCCCTTCGGAAGCCGCGATCAAAGGGGTATTTCCGTCTTTGCTCTTGGCGTCCACTGGCGAGCCCGCGGAAACGAGGAATTTGACAACATCCGCATGTCCGCTTCCGGCAGCGAGGATTAAAGGGGCGTCGCCGTCTTTGTTGTGAACGTCAACTTTCGCGTCTTTGGCGCAAAGAGTCTTTACAGATCCAAGGCGTCCTCTCTTGGCAGCGAGAGCGAGCGCAGAGTCTCCATTGACATCCCTGGCGCTGGGATCGGCTGCAGCATCCAAGAGAATTTTGACCACATCGGCATGACCGTTTTCCGCGGCTCGCAGCAGAGCCGTCATGTCATTGTTACCTCTGAGATTTATCTTCGTTCCCTTTGAGATAAGTGCTCTGACAGCCTCGGAATGACCAAGGCCTGCGGCGAACATGAGCGCTGTGTCTTTGGATTCGGTCTGAGCGTCCACATCAACTGTCTGCGACAAAAGGCCGTTAACTCTCTGAGTATCGCCCCGCAGCACGGCCAGGATCAACTGCCTTTCCGGGATCCCGCCGTTAGCCATTTTGATTCCAGCAGCAGTTGCCAACAGGATTTTCACAATCTCCGGATGCCCTCGTCGGGCTGCCTTGACCAAAGCGGTAGCGGAATCCAGATCCGCAGTTGTTGCGTCGGAACCTCTCTCCAGTAGCAGTTTGACCGTATCCGAATGACCGCCGGCCGCAGCAAGACTCAGGGGCGTGTCGCCCGAATCTGTTCGGGCCTTCACATTTGCCCCTTCTTCCAGGAGTAACTCTGCGATTTTCAAATTGCCTTGCGCTGACGCAAGAGCCAGTGGAGTGAATCCGTTCTCGTTTTTGTGATCCGCGTCCGCCCCCGCGCCTAGGAGCAGCACTACGACATGTTCGTGCCCGGCTTCCGATGCGTATGACAATGCCGTGGAAGCAGCAAGGTTCATGGCATCCACTTCCGCTCCTCTGGCCAGAAGAAGCTTGACCACCTCGCCTTGACCGTGGCGGCCGGCAATTATCAAGGGAGTGTCATTGCGTTCGTTTCTTGCGTCAACCTCTGCGATTTGTGCGATCAGTTGCTCGACGCTGTTGGAGTTTCCTGCTTCCACCGACCTGAAAAGCTTTTTTTTCAGCTCGGACGGCGGAACGCGCGAACCCACGAAAGATAGCGGAAAAGCGCCGACCACTTTTCCTTCGAATTGTGGATGTTGTTTGCCGCTGGTTTCGTTCTTGGTATGGGCGTAAGCATATTCGTACGCCTCATTGAGAGTGACAACACCGTCGCGATCTCTATCTGCCTTGCCCTTTAGGCCCTCCAGGAAATTGTGGGTAAAAACACTATTCTTGAAGTCGGGTGACTCCCATGAGAGTTCTCCGTTACGAGCGGACGTGATAATTGCTCTGCCCGATGAGCTGCGAGCCTCCTGGAGAAACAATTCCAGTGACGGTGACAATGCCTTGGGCTTCATCTGGGAGAATCCGCCAGCGTAGCATGCGTCGGCAATAATAAGGACCCGCTCAGCGTTCACAGCCTTGAGGAATTCCAACCCACTCATTTTGACTGATGTGGTGCCCAGGTATTCAGTTTCTGCGTCAAAGGGCAGGAAAAGGAAATCGTTGGGCCTGATGGGGTCGAAAGCGCCGTGGCCGCTGAAGAACAGAATGACGGTATCGTCTTTTCCCGCTTTGGGCAGTGTATAATAGAGATACTTTTCAACTTCGGATTTGGTAGCCTTTTCGTTCAGCAGGTAGGTTACATTGGCGGTCTTGAATATCTGATTCTGGGTTTTCAGAAAGTCACCGAACTCTCTGGCATCCTTGTCGGACAGTTCCAGCTTGGGGACTTTAGAGTCTTTGTACTTGGAGACTCCCACTACCAGGGCATAGAGATCACCTGACTTGAGCTGAGAATTTACGACAGGATTGGAGCGTGCCGCAGGCGGCTGGGTTTTTCCGGGATCAGCGGATAGGACAGGATGGGTTGAAAGCAGGAGACTTAAAGCAATTAGGCAACCGGCGATCGCCCGATTCAGCATGAAATTACCTCCTACTTGTTGTTCGGCGAATTGTTCACGCGGCTCGAATCGTTGTCATTTTTGACACAAATACCCCGGTTGAGTTCCCTGCAAAGCCTGTATCATCTGATTTCTTCTCAGTTGGTTCCTGCAAATTTCCCCGCCAAAAGACTACAATTGATTGCTTCGAGCTTGCCGGTTTTACTCCAAATCCTCAATCTGTAACGATCCCACAGTAGTTTCTTGGCCTTCTGATTTTGGGCCAATCCGCTTCTGGCCACAATCACACCGAGCGCACCCTTGCCATGACCCTTTATATTCAACGATTCTGCAGCATCAATCACATCTTCGGAATGAATTTGAAGAACAGGATTGGCTGACTTACAAAGCAGATGACATGTATCGCGAATCTGGTTCATGGCCTTGCTCACGTCACCGCCCTTTAGCTCCACCAGAGTCACAATTAGATGATTGCAGTTCTGGGCCTTACAGACAAACAGACCGTCACAAATTCCGTGGTTTTCAGGCCAACGATTTGCCAACGGACTCAATTTGAGTCCAATGACAGCTTCTCCAGCATCCGGTTTTATGCTGAAGACACGTCTATTCTCTTCAATCCGCGTGCCTGGAAGAAAGCATTCCTCAGGAAAGATTCTTGATAATTGTTCGCGAAGCGCTTGCACGACAGGCTACTCCGTACCGTAGAGAAGCTCATCGAATTCCGCGCCCAGTTCGTTCGACACTTTTTCAAGCTCTGTGATGTCCAGTAGACGGGTGTTTTCCCGATCCATGATATCTTCAGGGCTCTGGTCGGAATCTCTGCGCAGGCAATACGCTGCAACCTTTTCCGGGTTGAGCCACCTTTCTTCGCCCTCGCGGATTTGTCCTTTGTTCTTCATGAAGCGCTGGAGCATGTTGTCAACTACTTGGAGCAAGAACGGCGAATGGGTAGTAATGACGAAATTATGACCGCGGTTAACGAGATAAGCCACTACCTTCATTATTTCCACTTGAGCTCTGGGATGAACGTGCGTTTCAGGCTCTTCGAAATATACGTATTCGAGGACTTTGGCATTCTCCAATAAGATCGCGATTTCAAAAAAGGGCCAAGTCTCCATTTGGCCGGAGGACGTAGCCGTTATTGGCAACTCTTTTGAATCCACTTTCCAAACCCATTTTTCGGGCTGAGTTTGGACAAAGATAGCCTCCCCCCCCAGAGCATTTCTTTGGCACTGCAAAACGAAACTCTCTGCGTAGGTTTTTCTCCAGGCGTCTACTGTGTCCTGCGTCCATCCCGGAACAAATCCGCGCTCCCTTCGCATCCGGAGGACATCGTTCAAAATTAGCGCAAATTCCCGAAGAGGCATTGGCCGATTTGGGTCATAAAGCACCCCCGGCTGGGTGTTCACGAGCATGGGGATCAGACCGCGCTCTGTCGGAATGAATATGTCGCGCGGCTTTTGAGCTCTACCCAGAGTGCTCGGATCCCGTTGCCAATTCTGTACCCATTTATCCATACGGTCGATGAGATTCTCTGGAACCTTCGCTGAGAGACTTTCACCGTCTATTTCAAGAATCCAGTCTATGTGGGGTATTAGTCTCGTGTATCGCAGGGTCGCCACACCATTCGCAAAATGCCCAAAAGGAACGCCCCGGAGAGAATCAAGGATTTGCCTTATCGCGTGATTGTGCCAGTCGGGCCCGGAAATCAGCTCGGGATTATAGATTCTTGCTAGATGGGCCTTCAATTCCCTGAAGAAATACAAGATCTGTGCGACAAGAGACTTCCCTGAAGCCTGTTCCCCAATAATTATGGTTAGACGTCTGGGTTTGATCTCCAGCTTTTTGATGGGGCCCAGTCTTTCAATTATTAGGGTTTCGTCCATCCGAACCTCCGGGCACCAATTTTCCATAGACAGGTGAGGCCAACAATTTGCCGAGTATTCAATATCATAACAGTTGGCAGGCGTCCATAGGGCTTCCTTTAGTTCGCATACATCATGCTAGAAACCATCTCCCTGATCTTCTCCGGCAACTGGTTATCTGGAATCGCGGACTCTCGTCGTTGGCCCAAGCTTGTGCCGGTTGCAGCGTCCATCAATTCGACTTTCACAGAGAATTTTCCGTCGGACGCTTCCAGCGTTAGCACCGCGACGCGAGAAACGTTCAGTTTCTTATTAAGACTCTCCACCGTCTCTCCGATTCGCAGAGGATCGAGCAGAATATCGCCGGACTTGGCAGCGGTTCTCAGTTCCGCGGGTGAAATCACCATGAATCTTTCACTGAGTTCCATGTCAGGTTTGAGAGCCCGGTAGATCTCGTCGACACTCTTCTGAGGTAATGGCTCGGTAAAGTCTTTGAAGGTAATTATGAAAGCTGCTCGCGGAAGGAGCGCCTTTGGCTTTGAAACACCTTCCCAGGTCACGGAACTCAACCCGACACCCGGGACGGTAAAATCCCGCGGATACAGAATCACAACCAGCAGAATCGCCGCTGCGACTGCTCCAGCAGCGAATGTCGGGATCCTGAACCATTGCTGGAGCCGTTCTGCAAAGCTCGGAGCAGTCTCAACACTTTCTGAAACGCGAGGAGTTTCCACGATGCCAAGGCGTTCCTGTACACGTTCCCAGAGGTCCGCGGGCATACTGTGCGGCAATTGCTCGGTTCCGAGCGCTTCAGCTAAGGCAAGGCAATTGGGACAGGTCTTTAGATGCCTGGAAATTCGATTTTCAGGATCATGCCCCGTTTCTGCGAATTGGTGCACTTCCGAGGAATCAGGACAGAAAGCTTGCTTGTTTTCTCTGAGCGCTGAAGTGATTCTGCCGAGTTCCCGAATTTCCGAGGAGCACCTTTCGCAGCTGCTTAGATGCCGATCCACATCGAGCCTCTGTTCGGGATTGAGCGAATCCTCGATATACGGCAACAATAATTCGTCAGGGTGCACTAACTGCTGTGGGGGTTCCGGTGGTTTCACAGTTGGATTCCTCTATCTTCCCGCTCCTGGTAGACTCCCTTGAGCTTGTCCAGGCAGCGCTTCGTCTGAACTGTGACCGTGTTTTCCGTGGCTCCCTTGATTTTGGCCACTTCATTGAACGACATCTCCTGCAGATACCGGAGTTCGATCAGTTCGCGACATTTCGGGTCAAGTCCTTCCAGGGCGGTTTTGAGACGCGACACAAGCTCGGCCTTTTCCATCTGACTGTCTTGGGGCTCCGAATTCGACGCAATCATGGTCGCGCCTTCCTCGTCGCCGTCGTGGTGGTCTATGGGCTCAGTCTGGCCGTCTCTTTTGGACGCCTTGGTTCTTCTGAACTCGTCAATGAGCACACGTTCAGTCACAGTGCAAACGAAACCGGTCAGGGAGTTGCCGGGGACGTAACTTTTCAGGGCGGAGGCCAATTCCAGGAAAGCGGATTGAGTGATGTCCTCCACGTCCGAGGGGGAGAGTCCTCGTCTCTTCCTGACAACGTTTCTGATCAAACCTATGAATCGAGTATAGAACTCATTCCATGATTCTTGAGATCCTCGTAAGCATCCCTGGACCAGGAGTGCGTCCGGACTTTTACCGTAAAGCGCCATGCCCCGTCAGCTCCGGGCGATCCGGGAGGGGGCCCTATGCAGCGATTGCGTTATAGCCTTCTCCCGTATGCCCAACTATTAAAACCCCTGACGCAAACCCGCTCCGTTTGGGTGCGAACGGGGCCTGCCAACGGAATCGCTCGGGGTCGGCAGGCTCAAGGGCCGCTTTATGATAACATCCCCTCGGGGCTTGTCCACGGTAAGTTTGGCAAAGACCGTATGTGCAGAAAAACGTCGGGGCGGAACCCCGCCCCGACGCATCAAGAAGTCATCAGATCTTGACTACTTGCAGTCTTTACATTCTTTGACGATCTTCCCGCCGTCCTTCGCGCAGTCCGCTTCGGAACCGACCTGCTTACACTGGCCTTTGTTGCAGCAGTTTACGCTCGCCTTGGCGGCGAGGTCGGGGGCTTTTCCTGCAGGGGGTGTATCCTGGGCAGCCATGGCCAACGGAGCAGAAATCAGGAATACAACCAGTGTGAGCAGATACACGAAATTTCTCATCTGAATCCTCCTTGACAATTGTTGTCAGGTTTGTTTGTCCGATCTGTTTCGACCGGCTCTAATTAGAGCATTCGTAAACCTCAAAAGAATCTGACAAGAAAGGCCCAGGTGATATCGCAAATCCGCATGATCTTGAAATCAGCTGTCAATATGAGGAAGTCTCCGCCGGACGAGAGGACGCATGGAATCCAAATCGTATATCTGTCAGCAATGAAAGTCCCTGGGCAGAGGCAGCAAGATGGCAATGCAAGGCTGAAGTGGCGGACAGCGGGATTTCCTGCGCGTTCAATAGAGACTTGGTTTTATGCGCTTGTTGGACTTCCTGATGGGCTTTGCCCGTGGTACAATGAATCTACGGAGCTACCGAAGCCGATGGTCCAGGTGGATTGTAAGCACATTGATAAGGCACAATGAGAGTACTTCTGATTTCCGCCAATAGGGAAGAGATTAACATGCGGGCGTGGCCCCTGGGTGCTGCAAGCGTTGCAGCGGCAACCAGAGAGTCCGGTCACGAAGTGGTTTTGCTGGACCTTATGAGCGCGGACTGTCCTGAATCAGCTGTCAGGGAAGCTGTTGAGGGCTTTCGTCCGGATATTATCGGGGTGTCGATTAGAAATGTAGATGATCAGAATATGGCAGACCCAAAGTTCTTCTTGGGGGGCGTGAAAGATATCATTTCTGGATGTAAGACCCTGACGAGTGTTCCCATAGTGCTTGGCGGCGCGGGATACAGCATATTCCCTGAGAGCCTGCTGGAATTTCTCTCAGCGGATATGGGGATTCAAGGAGAAGGCGAAAGCGCTTTTCCCGCGCTGCTGGAGCGACTGGAAAACCGCGAGAATCTCTCGGCAGTTCCAGGGCTCTATCTTCCCCGCACCGGACCTTCGGGATCAAGAGCCTTCCAGAAGGATCTGGACAGATTTCCTTTGCCGGACTCCCGTTTCTTACCGCAATATGTTTCTAAAGGCGAAGAATTCTGGTTTCCGGTGCAGACTCGCCGCGGGTGCCCGATGAGTTGCAGTTATTGTTCCACCCCTACCATAGAAGGTTACAGCCTGCGCAAGCGTTCGCCCGAAGCCGTCGTCCGATGGCTGGGCGATTGGGTGAAACTCGGCGTGCGGCGCTACTACTTCGTGGATAACACATTCAACCTTCCGCGGTCTTACGCCAAGAGGTTGTGCTCGAAAATCATTGCTGCGCATTTGGATATAACCTGGCGATGCATAATCTACCCGATTGGTATTGATGAGGAATTGGCAGGATTAATGGCCTCGGCCGGGTGCAAAGACGTGGCTCTGGGTTTTGAAAGCAGCTCCGAACTTGTTCTTCATGGAATGAAAAAGAGATTCAGACCGGAAAATGTTCGTACGGTCTGCGAAATTCTGAGAAAGTACGGCATGCAGAGAATGGGGTTCCTGATGCTGGGCGGACCTGGTGAAACTAAAGAGTCAGCTCTCGCAAGCCTCGAATTCGCTGACTCGCTTAAGCTGGACAGCATGAAGGTCACCCTCGGCATAAGGATCTACCCGTACACAGAGCTGGCAAAAACGGCGGTGGCAGAGGGATTGGTCAAAGAAGACGATGACTTGCTAACTCCGCGCTTTTACATGACAACTAGTCTCGAAAGCTGGCTGCGGGAAACCGTTGACTGCTGGATGTCCACTAGGCCCAATTGGATGAAGTAGAGGAAGAATCGGGGAGGCTCTTCTTGTAACAAGGTCCTCCCCGATTCTTACTTCTTTAAGTGCGAATTAGTATCAGAAGGAGGAGAATAATTTCGCACGAGAGAACATAAACAAAATTATTCATTTCAGATCGCATCTGTGGTAAACGGAAAGAGATCTGATCGCACGCAGAAATTGCGGGACAAAAATGAGATTCAGTGGCTCGATATACTTGCCTGCACTCCTAGCGGGATTTTTTGCGTTCTTTCTTGTTTCGCACGCGTGCTCTGCCTCGCAGCAAGACTGCAATTCACTGAGACAAGATCTGGAATTCAGGCAAACCGAATTGACCTCGTATCTCGATGCCCTCGGGAAATCTCGAAACCAACAGGATTCACTGCTCCTTGGAGCTTTGAATCACAAAATAGATGAGCTCATATCGCAAATCGCGCTTCTTGAAGAAAAAATGGCCAACTGCGGAGAATCTACGGAACAAACGAGGATTGAAGGATTCAGTTCGGTCAAATCAGAAGAAGGCAAATTTGCAACCAAGAATTGTGGAGAACTCAGGAAGACACTGGTTCAGCTCCATCGGAAAGTGAATTCATTTAAGAGGCGTGAGAATAGCCTGTTATCGGACCTCACTACGGCAGAGAAAAATGAGCTCAAAGATGCAGACCAGGATCTAGAAAAAATCAGGAAGATATTGAACTCAAGATGTACGGTTTCTCCTCCGCAGAATTCCCTCAAGCAAAGATTACGGTAATAATGCTTGCCAATAAGCCTCAACTTTGATAATTTAGCTACGGATTTGCAACGATGAATCAGGAGTCCGCAACAGTGATAAAGAGACTGACAATTTTGGTGTTGGGTATTCTGATTGGGGTCGCACAAATTTCGGCAGTGTGCGCAGGCGGAGGCAGCAGAAAAGAGCCGCCCCTGGATAATGTTCTGATGGGCATGAAGGAACAGGGGGTGTGGTATTTCCTCTGCACCGCGCCGGCTTTCCCTCACAGGATTGCCCCGCATTACGCCACTTACGGACCGCCTCCTCCGCCGTGCGGGCCCGTGCCGTGCGCTCCGTCGGCCCCGATTCCTGCCAAGGTCAGATGATCGGGGGCTGGTGAGACCGTCCGCTTCCCCATAATTCCCCAGCGCACAGCAGAAGAGCACTGGGGATAGGGTGGTCCGCTTGCTGCTCAGCAAGGACAAATCCGCGTTTGAATCCTACAAATGTAATCTCCTGCTATTTCAGTTGCCTGGACCAATACTTAGACGATGCCGGGAGCTTTCCGAAGAATTCACATGTGCTTATACCCGACTCCCATGGCGGCAAGCGCAACAACGAACCATGAAGACGCTGTAGTAGGTCGACATCTTGCCGGTTCCAATCAACCCATTTTCATAGGAATTCCCCGCAAGAATATAACATCGCCGACAGTTGTCATTACGAGGGCGTGAAGCCCGAAGCAATTTCTCGCTATTGAGATTGCTTCGTCGTTTCACTCCTCGCGATGACACCTGGACTCATGTGTATTACAAAAACAACAGAGAACGGGCACTAGGCCATATTCTTGTTAGTTCGGTGATTTGGGCTTGTTTTAGCGCTAGAATAATTACAATATGGTTTACATCGGTTCGGCACGGCGCGGTATTGGGAGACATTCGCTGTCATAGCGGGCGTTGCGACCGATCCGGGAGGATTTGCCACACCGGCGGATACATGAGGTATTGTCATGCGTATTGCTGTGTTTGGCGTAGGCGGTGTGGGTGGCTACTTTGGCGGGAGACTCGCAAAGGCCGGCCAGGATGTTATATTCATCGCCCGCGGGGAAGCTTTGCGGGCTCTCAAGAAAAGGGGACTTCATGTCGACAGCCCGGATGGCGATTTTCTTGTGAATCCCGTTAGTGCAGCAGAAAACCCCACGGAGGTCGGGCAGGTCGATGCAGTGATCCTCGGGGTTAAGGCCTGGCAGGTCTCTGAGGCAGCGGAGTTATTGCGTCCGCTGATGGGGCCGGATTCGTGCGTGATGCCGCTTCAAAATGGGGTTGAGGCTTCGGACCAACTTGCCGACGTCTTGGGGCGGAATCATGTGCTCGGAGGCCTCTGCTATGTAGTGAGTTTCATAGTCGGGCCTGGCCATATAAAGCATGCGGGAATGGTACCCCGTTTGATTTTTGGGGAACTTGACGGCAAGCGAACACCTCGGGCGGAGCGCTTGTTGAAGGCATTCTCGGATGCCGGAATCGGGGCCGAAATCTCAACCGATATACACACTGCAATATGGGAAAAATTCCTTTTCATAGCATCTCTAAGCGGAGTTGGAGCGGTAGCAAGGGTGCCGGTTGGGATTGCCCGGGCACTGCCGGAGACTAGGCGTTTGTACGAGCTCTGCGCCTCGGAGATCGCCACTGTGGCTGCTGCACGCGGAATAAGGCTCGAGGAAGACCCGGTTCGAGCCACGATGGTGAAGATTGACAATTTGCCTCCGGAGGCTACTGCTTCCATGCAGAGGGATATAATGGCTGGGCTTCCCTCTGAGCTTTCGGCTCAAAACGGGGCTGTGGTGAGACTTGGACGAAAGGCCGGAATCCCGACACCTGTGAACGAATTCTTTTGCGCCAGCTTGCTGCCGCAAGAGCAACTGGCCCGCGGCCAGGTGTCGCTCTAGCGGAAGGACAGTAAGGTCCGAAAGGACTCTCCGTCAGACAGAGTAATCAGCGTCACAGATTGCACGCTGGGTCTATTCAGAACGGCCTGCAGTCGACAACGTGGAGTCGCTCTCATGCGTTGGGGTGTTTTAGTCAATTTAGCTGTGATCCTTGCAGTGAGCGGAGTTCTCCTATTCGTGATTTTTTGCGCTTCCCTGGAGCGCGCTGCAGTGGACGCCAAGGCCCACCAAGCTGCAATGCTAATGGAAATTATACAGAATCAGATACTTGACACCGATTCAGCCGAAAGGATGTGGGACGGGGTCAAGAAGCTCTGCAGAACCCGCTCCGGTGCGAGTATCGTGCTGTATGACTCCAAGGGGAATGTCGTGGGTGGGTGCGGGGTTGAGAAGGACCAGGAAAAGCCGAATCTTTCAGAACCTGGCCGCAGGGTCAGGGTCGAAAGATGGCCTACCGGCCTGCTTCACGGGATGTCCGTCATGGTGGATTCGACGGGGGAGTTTCCGCACGGGATTCGGGCTGTGAGGGGATTGATGGAGATTCCTCCTTCGGTGTTTGCTCCGGCATGGAAGTTTTTCGCAGCGTACCTTGTTTTGACTCAGGGCGTTCTTTTTTTCCTGGGTTATCTGCTTTTCCACAGGACTATTATTGGTCCAGTCACAGAAGTGGCCGGTCTTGCAGGACGGGCAGCGGGAATCGCCGACTTTCCGAACAGCCCTTATGCATCGGAATTAAAAGGTGATATTCAGAGGATAGCTTCCAGTCTGCGGGCCATAATCGTAAAGATTCTCGAAGATCGGGAAAAAATGGAGGCTCTCATCGCCCAGCTTCAGGCGGCAAATAGGGATCTGGAGGTCGCGCAGCAGGGCATGATCCGCTCTGAAAAGCTTGCGGGACTGGGCAGATTGTCTGCAGGACTGGCCCATGAGATAGGCAATCCATTGCAGATCGTTATGGGCTACGTGGAGCTTCTGCAGATGCGCCCTGACGAAAATTCCCGCAACGAAATTTTGGTGCGAATGGATTCGGAGCTGAAGCGAATCCACGACATTTTGCAGCGACTCCTTGAGTTTGCACGCCCTATACGGAAAGTAATCGACCAATGCGATGTTAATTCCCTCGTAAAAGAGTGCGGTTCACTCCTCAAAGGGAAAAAAGGTTTCAGGAACCTGGAGTTCGAATACGATCTCTCCCCTGAATTGCCCATAATCGAAACCGAGCCGGAAAAGATAAGACAAATCCTGGTTAACCTGATTTTCAACGCGTCGGACGCAATTCCCGATTCCGGGGGGAAAATAGTTCTGCGTACCGAAGCATCCGATGGAATAATGCGCATCCGGGTGGAAGACACCGGTTCCGGAATACCTGCCGCCGACCTGGAAAAGGTTTTCGATCCGTTTTTCACCACCAAGGATCCCGGCAAGGGCACCGGCCTGGGGCTTGCTGTTTGCCTGGGGTTGGCTGAATCTCTGGGGGGAAGCATAAACATAAGCTCAGTGGAAGGTCAAGGGACAATAGTAACTGTCACTCTTCCCCTGGAGTGCTGTGAAAGTGCTTGATGGCGAGGATCAGCATTCATCATCGTCCCCGGTTGGACGATTGATTAGGAATGCTCACTCACGACCCTGTTGCCACCTCTCGGGTGCGTGCGCGCACAAGCATGGGGAGACTGAATTCGCCCCGATCAGCCAATAAGATGAATAGAGAACTCAGAAACAACGTTCCGTCACGAAGAAGATGGTAAGTCCCGATCTTGCCTGCGGACGTGCTAGCGGAACCGAAGCACCCGCAATCAATGTCCAGGCCTATTGAATAGGCGTGGATTATCGCCGCAAGAAATACACCCAACATCCCTGTGGTCAACAATGCTGCGGGTTTGATTTGTATTCCTGCAATCAAGAATGCTCCCGCGGCAATTTCCACCCATGGAAGCGTGAGCGCAACCAGGTTGCTCCAAGCTGGCGGAATTATCATATAATTCCTCACGGAAACAGCGAAGTCCGCGGGATTAAGTATCTTGTGCACGCTTGCGTATACGAAAAGGGCGCCAATGAGTAGCCTTGCTGCAAGAGTCAAATACTTCAATTTCTCACTCCCAAATATCGAGAGATGACCATGAATGCGTTGATCCAGGTGGCAGACATTTCTGCGGGAACCGGTACTTCGGTTCCTGTTGATAGTTCAGAATTGTCTCCAAAAACCGATCAGATTGCAACCGCCGGAGGAAAAGCAGCAATCCGTTGAAAAAGAAACGAACTGTTTGCCTTTTTTTCCTGAGTGAAAACTGACTCTTGCATTAAATACAATCATTCGTTGTGGTTTCAGTCTTTACCCCAGCGGTGGGGATGACTAATTGATTAACATGAATTGCTGATGGAGGTATTTACCATGCCCGAACCAAATGAAACGAACATCCCGTGCAATACCTTCGCTATGGTATCCGAAGAAGACCCAAGGTGTGGCTGTGGGTTGAAGGAAGTCCTAACCTATGAGGAAGAGTCGATTCTTGCGAAGATGCGCGAAATAAAAGAGCAGGTCAGGCCGGTAGCCCAAAAACTAAAGGACGTGCAGGCACAGATGGGCCGGTCTGCTAAAATCGAATCCGCACCGGAATTCGCTGGTGTTTACGCTCAAATTGAAGAACTGCGTCGTGAGTGGCAAGACTGGGAAAGAAAACTCGAGGACGCGATCGAAAGAAAGCTCATAATGCTGGGGCACAGGCAACCCCGCTAGATCTCTGACCAAACGGTAGGCGAGGACTGGACTCGGCTGAAACCGTGAATCTAAACGTCATTTGATGTCAATGGGATACTTTGCGTCGCGCCATTTTTGCCATCCACCTCTTGGGACAAAGACTTTCCAGTATCCCATATCGATGAAATACCGCGCAACACGAGCGCTCGCGGTTTGAGCGGGTGAACTTCAATAGTTGACGAGGTTTTTTTGGGGAGAATGATTCTTAGCCGACAGCTCTACCTTGCTCGGGTGTTTCCCAACAGCGCACCTAGTCTTGGAGTCGCCCGATTCCCGGTCAGAGGAATCTCTGACGTCGATGACTACAAGCTCCGGGCTCTCCAGCATTGCCCGAAGTTCTTCCTTCGCCAGCCTTGAAATTCCGTCTGCCTCCAATGCTGCCACGAGAGCGGAAAAACCTAATATTACCGACATGAGCAGCAATAATTATTCGCATTGACTGTCAGACTCTCTTCGTATTTACTCCCCAATATTTTATGGCACTGCATTGAGGCGAAAGTCGCAACATGCTTTGAAATACCACGGCTAATGCCATTTCGCGATTGTCTGCATACGACAAGCGGTATGCCTCCGGAGGGGAGTGATACCAGTTCGCATTCCAACCGGGAACACTGATACGAATTCGCAATCAAAGAAGCAAAATCGGAGAAACTGCCCTTGTAAGAAGAGTTTCCCCGATCTTACTGCTTTGAAAGGGGTTGGTATAAGATGGTTCTCCCAATCTTACTGACCTAGAAGCGAATTCGTGAAATTCGAGTCCGCTCCAGGTGCCACATCTTGCGTAAGCGTCAAAACTGAGGCAAGAAGTCATCGCGGCATATCAGTCGATCAGTATCTAATGCTTCAACTAGGCTCTAAACCCCACTAGAGCGATGTGGCGGCCTGTGGCTGCACCGTCCCTTCTGTGG
>JACRDE010000291.1 GCA_016212935.1 Desulfomonile tiedjei
GCGCGATAATTACGACTACAAGTATTCTGATCATGCTGTTTCAGTTGCCTTTCTTGTCTACGGGTTGTTCCTGGACGGCGGGTGCCGTGTGGCCTGGAGCACCCCCAGGGAAGGGACCGGTAAGCGGCAGTACAGGCAAAACTCGGGAATTTCCGCCTTCCATTATGAACTTCCTTGTCGGCTGCAGAAAAAGTTCTGCGTTTTCAAGGTAAAGGCGTTCTCTCGTGACGTTCGGAGACTTTAGGTATTCCTTCAGTACGGTAATAAAACGTTCGGCGTCTCCTTTCGCGCGGATCACCCTCTGGGCTTTGTAGGCTTCTGCTTCACGTATTTCCTGCTGCGCTGGCCCCCTTGCTTTTGGGACCACATCGTCTCGGACACCTTCAGCCTCCGTGATCAAGCGTTCCCTGTCCTCCCAGGCCCTAACTACGTCATGAAACGCCTCTTGAACCTGAGCCGGCGGATCGACAACCAACAATCGAGCCTCGGTCACGAGCAGGCCTGTGTTGTAATTATCAAGGAGCTTCTGAAGGTATAGTTCCACCTTCTGCTGAATTTCGTTCCTGCCTTTGGTCATTGTGTAGTCTATGGTGTTCTCACCCACCACACCCCTAAGGGCTACTTCCGCGGACACCTTCAGCGCGTTCTCCGGAGAATCCGACCCGAAAAGGAATTTGACAGGGTCTTGCACCATGTATTGAACGAAGAGTTGCACGTCTACTATGTTTTCGTCACCTGTCAGCATGAGGGATTCAGCAGGTACGGAGCGCGTGCGTCCTCGATCCGAGCGGAATCCGACTTCCGCCCTGCGCACCTTCTGGATGTCCACCACCACATGAGACATAAAGGGCTTGGGTAGACGATATCGGAGCCCGGGATCAGTCAGGGAATTAACTTTTCCAAAGAGCAAGACCACACCCTTTTCCCCCGGACCGACGATGTAAACCCCCGAAGCCAGATACAAGGCCACAAGTATCAATACAATGACTAGGACTCCGCGCCCCCTGAAAAAACGGGACATGAAATCTGTTATATCTTCCATACCCCTCTGTATTTCTCGCACCGGGTTGGGGTCCTCCCTCGGCCTGAATTGATCCATTATGCCTCCAGAAGTGAACTTATGTTTTCTATATAGTTCATGGCAGCCGGGAAATCAAACCCGGAGTCATTCGATCGAAAAACGAAAGATGCGCTGCTGTCATCTCATCCTTGAGCCAAAATTGCCCAAGCTACAACTTTGTGATCCCGGCAGCGTAACATATTTTCAAATTGAAGTAACCGCGATTGAAAGCAAAGAAGATGCAGGACGAAATATTTCGAAACCTTGGGGCGGGTGGCATGACAGTTTCACGCAAACAGGTGCGCTAGAGCTGTTACAGAGTGGGTTTAGGTAAGTTTGATGTCATCTCTGGGGCGAGCCTGAAGCCCGCCCCGTTTGAAGATCTGGGTCCGCGGCAGGTGCCGAGATTGAATGTTCAGTCACGTGTCAGAAGTATTTGTGCCATTAGCGTAGTATCTCATTCGTGAGTCTCGGGCGACTGCTGTCAGGGTAGTTCGCCGTTTCGTATTCTTTCCATTGCGCTATTGAACATTTCCCGCGCGTTTTGTTTCCTTTCCTGGAGTGCGACTCTCCAGCCGTCCACTTTTTCGATGGCTTCCAGTTCCCAGGGCAGCCAATCAGCGCTATCTCTCTTTCTTATACCCTTTTCAAGTTCCTCTGGTATGGGTGGAGTGCAACATTCCTCATAATGATGCTCGATCTTACGCAAGAATTTGAAAACCTGTTTCATCTGCTTCTTGGTCAGCGTGCGATCCGGCTCGTCCTCACCGAAGATTTGTTTCCTAACAGACGCGCTATTTTCTGTCTTCAGTTCTTCAATGAGCTTTTTCAGATAGTTGTAGTTTCCGCTGAAATCGTACGCATCCAGGAAATTCCCGGAGGAGGCATGAGACGCGCTTTGAGTCATAAGGCACTCCTTTACCTTGGATTATTTATATTTCTATATGTAGTGATTGCCGACCGAGATCAGTGTCGAATCGATGTCCACACCCCTAACCAAACGGGGAGAGCACTGTGTGGTCGCATCTCCCTTGCATGGGGAGGGCTCCTATCACCACGTTCGCGGCGAGTCAAGAAATTATTGTAGGTCAAGCGCGAACATTGTATCCTTAGCAATTTTCATTACGCGGACACACATTAAGTTATTGTACTAAATCGCGATTAACTGAAGATATTTTCTCGCGCCGCGCCATTGGCGCGGTATGGCATCCGTCCGGTGTTCGAGAGACGCCAGGAGGTGTCGATGCTTGCAAGTGACTCAATCGCCGCTGGACAATCCCCCCTGATACTAATGGCCTGTCCGACGAGTAAGA
>JACRDE010000292.1 GCA_016212935.1 Desulfomonile tiedjei
AGAACCATCGAAATGAAAATTAATCCCATGAAGAGCTGCCATCTGTCTGTAACGTCACTCAGGAAATTCTGTAGATATATGTAGACAAAAGCGCCAAGAATCGGGCCCGTAAACGAACCGCTGCCCCCCACAAAGGTTATCAGAAGCACGGTTGTGGTCATGGCAATGGAAATCGCATCTACTGAAACAAAGCAGAAAAAGAGCGCATAGAAAGATCCCGCAAGGCCAGCCAGACCTCCGGTCAGTGTAAATAGCGTAAGCCGCGTAATTTTGGTGGAAAATCCCAAGAATTTCATTCGTTCTTCGTTTTCGCGCATCAGGATTATCGTCCTGCCCATGGCCGTTCCAGTGAAGAACCAGCTGAGAAGGATCACTGCTCCCACTACCACCAGGGTCACGAAGTAGAAAACAACCACATCAGATGTATTGAGCGTAAGAATGCCCAAGTTTATGTTGGGCCTGGTCACGCTCAAGCCATCGTCCCCGTGGGTGATAAACGTGAATTTGATGGCCATTGCGTAAAAAAGAGCATTGAATGCGAGCGTAAGCAGGGCAAAAGAAGCGCCCTTCTGCCTCAGGATCAAAAAACCTACCAGCAACCCTCCCAAGGTAGCGCAGCCCGTTGCTAACAATATTGCCGGGAAAAAACCGAGACCGGGGATATGATTAAATGCCACTGCCGTCGTGTAAGCGCCAAGCCCGAAGAACATGGCGTGGCCGAATGAGAGGAGATTCCCGTAGCCAAGCAAAAGGTTATAGGAGACGCCGAAAAGTGCGAAGACAATTATTTCGGTGAGAAGGCTAACGTGATACTTTCCCATCACAAACGGGAAGAGGACCAGAATCAGCAGGAAGGTGCCTTTTTTTATCAGGGAATTCATCACGGCTGTCTCCCGAAAAGGCCGGAAGGTCTCACTACTAGTACCACAGCCATCAAAAGATAGATAAGAGCAAGGGAGAATTTCGGAAAAAGCAGCACCCCAAAAGACTGCAGCTCGCCAATAATTAGAGAGGCGAGGACCGCTCCACCCAGGCTGCCTAACCCGCCAACCACTATGACCACGAAAGCGTCGACGAGTATCGCATCGCCCATACCAGGATATGTTGTGAGCAACGGGCCTGCTATTACTCCTGCAAAACCTGAAAGTGCCGCCCCAAAGCCGAATGTTGCCATGAAGAGACGCGGGACGTTAATTCCAAGTGCCCCTACCATGTCATTGTCGTCCACTGCCCCGCGGATTATTATTCCCACTCTGGTCTTGTACAAGACCAGTGCCATCAGCAGCCCGACCAACACAGCCGCAGAAAATACAAACAAGCGATATACCGGATAAGTAATACCAAACAAGTCAACGGATTGGGCCAAGACCCCTGTAATGGGCACGGCCAAGGGATTGGTGCCCCAGATCCACTTAACAGATTCGGTCAATACGTATGCCAAACCAAACGTGAGAAGCAGTTCGTGCACATGACCCAATACATGCACCCGCCGAAGCAAGAAGCGCTCGACAAATACGCCGATAAAAAAAAGCAATGCCGGTGCTGCCAGCAATGACAGCCAAAAACTATCTGTCGTTCGGAGTAAGGTCCACGAGAAATATGCGCCTAGCATATAAAAGGTGGCATGGGCAAAATTCAGAACGTTCATCATACCGAACACAAGAGTAAGACCGGAAGACACCAGAAACAAAAGTCCGGCATAGGTCAGGCCGTGCAAGAAAAAAATCATAGTCGATTTCATGGCTTACTCTGTTTCTCCGGTCCGGACGTGAACGCCTAATCTGTCATCCTGAAATGAGCTGAGTAATTTTGAGCAGGAAGCGATCCCGTTCTCTGATGACTTGCTCCCACTTCTCTTTCGGCCACTCGTGGAAACCGCGGCCGGTCTTTGCGCCCAAATCGCCTTGCTCAACCTTCCCTACCAGCACTGGCAAAGGCTTGACAGCATTTTCAAGATGCGGAAAGACATCTTCGTGAACTTCAAGAGACAGATCGAGGCCGGCCAAATCCGCTGTTTCGAGAGGGCCCAGGAACGGCATGCGAAGCCCGAAGCCAGATTTCACAACTTCATCAATGCCCTCCGGAGTCGCTATGCCCTGCTGGACCAGAGACATGGCTTCTCTCCACAAAGCATGCTGCATCCGGTTTCCCAAGAACCCAGGAACGTCCCGGAGTACTTTCACCGGTCGTTTGCCTATCTGCTTCATCAATTGATAAACGGTTTCGAAATTGTCGTCAGAGGTATAGGTCGATCTGACAACTTCTACACAAGGAACAATGTGCGGTGGATTCCAGAAGTGAGTTCCCACCAACCGCTCTTTCTTTTCCAGCGGCTCGGCAATGAGGCTTATGCTGATTGCAGATGTGTTGGAGCAAAGAACCGTCTCCGGGACCACGTATTTTTCAACCTCAGCGAATATTGCCTGTTTCAGCGCAAGGTTTTCGCTGACCGCCTCAATGACGAGGCCCGCTTCCGCTGCAGCGTCGTCCAATTTGTGGCAGAGCTGAATCT
>JACRDE010000294.1 GCA_016212935.1 Desulfomonile tiedjei
ACCAGCAATATCCGCCACAGCAGCAGTATCAGCAGCAATTGCCTCCCCAGCAACAATATGCAGCGCCACAACAGGTTGCCCCTCAACGCATGCCGCAACAACCGCTCAGGCCTGGTCAGTATTCACCCTCCCAACCGTCTCCGGGACCGGGTCAAGCGACAGCGGACGATCTTCCGGCAGGAGCCGTGAGAATCATGACCACCACTCCTGACGGTACTACAGTGCAGTATTATCCACCCGCTGGGGAACCCGACTCAGAAGGCGTTGCGAGGCCTCAGCGGCAAAGGCGACCGACCGCGGCCAAGCCTGTAAGACAAAGGCAGGTTCAACAACCGACCGAGGAGACTTCCGCTGCTCAAACGCAGCAGGGTACTTCACCGATTGCTATGCCCAAGCCGATGGAGATGCCAAAACAAGATCCTCGTTACGGATGGGGAGCCGCAGTTGATAAGGCCCCATCAGCTCCTCCGACCAGGTAATTCTCAAGCAATCCCTCGGGGAACCGTATGGGTTCCCCGCCCCTATCCCATCGCGTTGTCGCCAGTTCTCATCAGCTCCGTGTATAATGTCTTGACTTCTTGACTCCCTGAGCAGCGTCGGTTACCCTCAAGTAATAATCAGAGTTCTTGACTCATTTTGGAGACAACATATGGACGATTCTCCGTCAAAACGCGAGGCCTGCGGAATCTTCGGCATTTATGGTGCAGAAGACCCGGCCCGATTGATATATCTAGGACTCTACGCTCTTCAGCACCGTGGCCAGGAATCCGCCGGAATCGTGGTAAGCGACGGCTCCAATGTGGCGTCCCACAAGGGCATGGGGCTTGCCTTAGACGTGTTCAAAGAAGGCATACTGGCGGAAATGAAGGGGAAATTGGGAATCGGACATGTCCGCTATTCCACCACTGGAAGTTCCATGCTCCGCAATGCCCAGCCGTTTCTCGTCGAGCAAATCGACAGAATCTTTGCGCTCGCTCACAACGGAAATATAGTCAACATTTCCGAACTCAGGCGGAAGCTTGAGTCCAGAGGCGCAATATTCCAGACTTCCACGGATTCCGAGCTCATAGCCCACCTGGTGCTCCACAAGAAAGGCCCTCTAGAGGAGCGACTGGTCAAAGTCTTTGAAGAACTTCGTGGCGCGTGGTCGGTGGTCATGTTGACTCCTGATTCAGTGCTTGCAGCTCGAGACCCATTCGGATTTCGGCCCCTTTGTATAGGTCGCAAAGGCGACGCAATCATATTCGCATCAGAGACATGCGCGCTGGACATAATCGACGCGGAATACATTCGAGACGTTGAACCAGGGGAAATTGTCATCGCGGACCATAACGGTCTCAGATCTGTTCAAGGTCCTCGAAAGTCGCATGCCGCTATGTGCATATTTGAGTACATCTACTTTTCAAGGCCTGATTCAATGATATTCGGGCACGGCGTTTACAACGTCCGGAAGCATCTCGGCTTGCAGCTCGCCTTGGAAAGCCCGGTCGATGGAGCGGATCTCGTGGTCCCCATGCCGGCTTCCGGGAATTATGCGGCGCTGGGGTTTTCTCAGGGAAGCGGAGTGCCGTTTGAATACGGGGTCATAAGGAATCACTATGTGGGACGGACCTTTATTCAGCCCTCTTCAGCGGTTCGGAATCTTGGTGTTCGCCTCAAACTGAACCCTGTAAGGGAAATACTCCGGGACAAGAAGGTGGTCGTGGTGGACGACTCAATAGTCAGGGGCACCACCAGCAAGTTGAGGACCAGGACCCTTCGCGAAGCAGGGGCTCGAGAGATTCACATGCGAATAAGTTGCCCGCCCATTCGCTATCCCTGCTTCTACGGGGTGGATTTTTCCAGCAAAGGGGAGCTGATAGCTTGCTCAAACACTGTGGAACAGATTTGCGACTTCATCGGGGCCGATTCTCTGGCTTTCCTCACACTGGAGGGCATGTTCCGGGCTATGCCGTTGGCTGAAAAGGATTTCTGCTCAGCCTGCTTTACCGGAAAGTACCCCGTGAAAATCGCAGACGAGTACACCAAGACCTGCCTGGAATGCAGACCCATGGATTTGTCTCGCTGGCCGTGAGACTGCTGCGGTTACTATTCAGTCACAGGTGGAATGGGCATTAGCCAGTTGATTGCAGTAAGTCGTGGGGCAGGCTTTCCAGCCTGCCATCATTGGCATTCTCGGGACAAGCAGGCTGAAAAACCTGCCCCACAAGAGTAATCCAACCCCTGATAGCCTAAGTACTTACCTATGGCGTTGAACAGCCCGAATCGCGGGCCGAATTCCTATGCAGCAGCATTGTTGCCAATTCCATGTCTCTGGGGGTCGTTATTTTTATATTGTCGTCGTCATCCTCAACAATCTCAATGGGATGACCGAGGCGTTCCACGAGAGCAGCGTCATCGGTCGCCTCAAATCGATCTTCCAAAGCCTTCGAATGAGCCTTTAGAATCAGATCGGTGTGAAAAGTCTGGGGAGTGTGTGCGAGCCACATGTCCGATCTGGGTATGGTTTCGAGCATTTCTCCAACTTTTCGTTTCACGGTCTCGCGAATGGACCCGCACGCGAGAGCGGCTCCGACTGACTCTGCCGCTCTGAACGTCTTTGATATGGTTTCCGCAGACACCAGGGGACGAACCCCGTCGTGGATGGCCACCAGGTATGAATCTCTTGCCTCTTTCAAGCCCTCGTAAACAGACTCCTGACGCGTCCGACCTCCCGCGACTATGGTCCGGACTTTGTTCAGATTGAACGGTTTGACCATCCCGTCCATGCAGAAGCCTTCGTCCCCGGAAGGAACTGTAACCACAATGAAATCGATGAGGGCGTGTCTCTCGAAAGCCATCAGGGTTCTGGTAAGGATGGGTATCCCATTGAGGCCCAAGTATTGCTTGGGCATGGTGCACCCCATTCTGGTGCCCACTCCTCCAGCAGTCACTATTGCGGCACGGATCATTCGTATATTGCTCCGATCAGTCTCTCAGATACATCCTGGCTTTCAAGGTCCCCAGAATCTGTTCCTTGCAGCCATTTGGCAAGTGAATGGTGTGCGAAACAGTCGAATTGTTTCGCGTGGCTCTGAATGAGATCTCCCCTTTTTCCACAGCGGAGTTAATCTCTCTCAGAAAACTTACGGAGCATTCTGCCATCGCCGCCAAGTGATGAAGCGGCAGATCCCTGGTTAGATGAATTCCCTCCAGGGTGTCGAAGGAAATCGGACTGATTTCCGGCATTTCCATGCCGTAAAAGTGCCTGTTCGCATCGATAATATATAGCGCTATCCATCTGGGAACATAATCCTCGGTCTCCGCGGGCAATTTCATATCCCAGTAACTGTCGGTCGAGTACGCGACCGTCCTGTATTTGATTTCGCTCAATCCAGCGTTGTATGCGGCAGCCGAGGTAAGCCAACTGCCTGGGGTGCTTCCGTTCCCAAGCTTGGATCTGATCCATTTCAGATACCGAGCGGCGGAACGAGTAGAGAGAGCAAGATCCCGTCGTTCGTCCTTCCACGAATCCACCTGTAACGACCAATCGAGATCGCGTTCTTTAGACAAGGATTGAATCGCTGTGGGCCTCACAAATTGCCACCAGCCCCCCGCCATTGAAGGGGAGACCACCTTGCGGCTGTATCCTGATTCAAGCGCCGGCAACAGGGAAAATTCAATCGGAATGTTTTCTCGTTCCAGTATTCTCTTGATCGCTTCGCCATAGCGGTCCTTCCGTTTTAGCCATATTCCGGTGGTTTCCCGGAAATCAGCCAGCAGATAAGCAATCTGGTATTCTATCCTCCTGCGAACATCCATTCGATCCACCGGAATCTTTTCCCCGCAGAAGACCAGGCCATCTTTCAGGGTCTCTGGCGGAAGACCTCTTTTCACTGCAATGCTCCCCTCAGTACCAACGGCAGATTGCCTCAGAAGGTCAAGAGAATGCCGGATGATAATGTTCTCTCTTTCCGAGCTGTTCCGCCGTTCTGAGTCCCGCATTGAATTCAATTGATCGACAAGGTCTTTTACCGGGTCTCGGCTCAAGAAGTCCGTCGGCAAGTTTTCACGCCAGAGAACAAACTTCGCCACCAGTGCTTCGGCGCTCGATGTGAGAATAACGCCGCTCGAGACAGGCTCGAGGTCCGCGACTTCCTTGTTAGTCAGCACCCCACGGTAGTCTTGAATTATTCGCTGGTAGTTCGGAGCGAGTTCATTCGGCTCTCTGGATTGCGCCGCACCTATCTCAGCGTCCAACTGGCTTGATATGTAATATGCGGTCAGAAGCGGGAGTCTGGCGTTAACCGCCCGGTCCAGCGATTGATAGGAAAGTACAACAAAACAAGAAACAGGCAACAAAATACATGGGGCGACAGCGCTCAGCAATCGTCTCATGGTCCTTTAATTCCCTTTGAAATGGCTGTGGCTTGCCCGACTTGCGGACCAAGGCGAGTCAAAAGGTCCCCAAGCGATCGCAAGCGCCTATCTTCCGGGACAATTTCAACGCCCTTACGGCAACTCTTTGTTGCGCCTTCTCGGTCACCCGTCCCTAAGAGGTTCAAGACATGATTTATTCGTGCAGGCACGTAGTCCGGGAAAGACTCAATGGTCCTTTCATAAAGCGCTATCGCTCCTTTGAAGTTTCCCTGGCGCTCAAGGGTCAAAGCAGAATAAAACAGCGGTCTAGGATCGTTTAGAAAAAGTCCTCTTGATAATCTGAAGACTTCGAGAGCTCTCTTGAAATCTCCGGCTTCCAACGCGCGAAACCCGCTTCGGATGAGCTCTTCCTTGGCAGGATTGGGAGTCTGAGTCAGGCTCTCAGTCATTATTGCAGAGCGCAACTGCTCAAGATTACGTGCAGCCGAGGCGTTCTTCGGATCTATTGTCAGTGCTTGCTGGTAAACGTTTGAAGCCTCTCTTCTTTTCCCGAGATCTTCCAGGGTCGCTCCCATTTGCACAAGGGCCCGAACATAGTGCGGCGAATCGGAATGGACTTTTCTGAAAGCCGCAACTGCTTGGGCATTCTTTCCTTCCATGCGCAGGCCAAGACCGCGCTCGAAGTCGGACGGGTCGTCCGCTGCGACAACGTGCGTGTTTGAAGTCAACAAAGCGAGAATAATGGGTAAGTATAGCTTGCCAGACAAACATTCACCCCGGATGTCTCTGCCAACCTTCATACAAATAGCATAAATGCGGCAACACGAAAAGTGCGGAAGCAGATGGGCAGCCATGGAAAACGAGATTGGAAATCGGAATGCTTGCGACAAAACCTCGGGAATGGTAAAGTTATGAGCCGCCTTTCCGGGCATTCAGGACGACGACAGCTGGCAGTGTATTTACCCCAATATTCCGGATCCGTTCGTTTGAGAATTCATCAGGCCGGCCAAACGTGTCGTCGGCGCTGCAATGTCCGTTCGACACATTCGCCTGCCACGGAGGAACACTTTGGATCTGCTTGACTCAATCCAGTCCGAGCTGCAAAGACTGGAACAAGAGCTGATTATACAACTGAAAAGCCGAGTTCCCGTCGCGTTTGAGATCGGCGCCCACATCATGAACAGCGGAGGGAAGAGGATCCGTCCGCAACTTGCCATAATAGCCGCCAGAATGGGAGGCTATACGGGACTGGATGCAATAAAGCTTTCCGGGGCTATCGAGTGCATTCATACTGCAACTCTGCTGCACGATGACGTGGTGGACACGGCAGACACAAGAAGGGGGAGACCTTCGGCCAACACTCTGTGGTCCAACGAAATGTGTGTCCTTGGAGGTGATTTTATCCTGGCAAAAGCGTTCTCCGCTCTGACTTCCATCAAGAATCTTCGGATATTGGAGATTGTGTCCCGGGCGACTGAACGACTCAGCGAGGGAGAACTCTTCCAAATGGCGAATATCGGTAACTTGGATCTCACTGAACAAGATTACCTCCAGGTGATCACCGACAAAACAGCGGTCCTCATGGAAGCAGCCTGCCGGGGAGGAGCAATAATAGGCGGATTGGACAGGAATAAGGAAGAAGCTCTGGCACAATTCGGATTCAGCCTTGGCATCGCCTTCCAGATGACCGACGACGTCATCGACTACAGATCTGATAAAGAGACTATGGGCAAGACGCCTTGCAAAGACATCCAGGAAGGAAAGCTCACTCTTCCGCTGATCGCTGCTTTGAAAACTGCAGACGAACCCGAAAGGGCCCGCGTCGTGACCATGATCCGGGAAAAGCAAATTTCCGATGACAACCTGGAATGGGTCCGTGACTTTGTCGAACGCAGAGGAGGGGTTCAGGCAACTCTGGAAGCCGGACGCAGTTACCTGGAACTAGGGGCAGGTCATCTGAAGATATTTCCGGACTCTGAAGAAAAGCGCGCACTCATGAGGCTCGCCGAAAGGATACTCCACAGGACGTACTGAAGATCGCGGTTTTTCGTGTATTTTTTTTGGTTCTGCTATTGAATTATTTGTTGAAGGAAGTCCGCGTACTTGGTAGATATCTCAACCAGAGAATCGAAAGATGAAGGATCGCATAGTGAGGCACACTTTTTCAGTCTTTTTGTTATTTGTCGCAGGACTTCTTTGCACGGGGTGTCCGTCCTTGTGGAATGCAGAGATGTCCGACAAATCCTCCAGCGCGGAGGACCTTTACAAGGCCGCTGAGGAAAGCTTCAACAGCAAGAAATATAGTGAAGCCATAGATACATTCGAGCGACTCAAGTCCGCATATCCCGATTTCAAGCAGATACCCGAAGTGTACACAAAGATAGCGGATGCTCTATTCGAGGAAGGCTCTTATGAAAAGGCCATTTCGAGGTACTTGCAGTACGCGGAACTCTATCCCGGCCACAAGGGGGTTCCCAGGGCGAAGTTTCAGGTCGCCCTGGCGCATTTCAATCAGATAAAGAACACCGAACTGGACAGCGCAATGGTTCAGCGGGCGGCAAAGTCATTCAAGTCCGTTATGGACGACCCGAACGCTGAAGAATACGCAAAAAAAGCGGAAGAGAAGTATAAGGAATGCCAGAAAAAACTGGCCGAGAAAGAAATCTACAAGGCGCGCACATACAGCAATATGGGCAACTACCAAGCCGCCAGACTGGCAGCCAAACGAGTGTTGGAGGAATTCCCAAAGATGGGATTCGACGAAGAAGCCAGCAAGCTGATAGACAAAATTAAGGACAAATAGCCGATGCTATGCGATGTCCACTGAAATCCCCTCGGACAGGATGGTCCTGTAACTTCTCACTGTCACCTGTCCGGGAATTCCTCCCTTTGGGTGTCCCAGATCGCCCACGTCTGCAATCATGACCTCTACTTTGCCCTTATCCCTCCCTTTGGAAAAATGCACTGCAACCCCTGCGGCAAATTCCATGTCATCATTGCAGGGCGGCTCACCTTTTTTCTCTTTGAGAAGCACGTGAGCGCCGGCTACACCCTTTACATGGAACCATAAATCTCCTTTGCGAGCTTTTTTGCGGATCAGGAATTCATTTCCTTTCCCGGACTTGCCCACGAGGACCGTTCCTCCAGATGGTGTATGAAGACTGCGAAAAAGATTGGATTCCTCTCTCCCAACAGGATGTCTGCTATTGAAAGGCCGAGATTCTGCGGGCTTCCGTGACTGAAGTTCGTTGGCTATCCCTTCCAATTCAGCAATGTCCGCAGCCTCGTAAACAAAAAAGAGCAGATCCTCAAGGGCCCGTTTTTCGTCAAGAGTCACTGTGAGCCTCTCCCTCACCGCCTTCTCGCCGCGCTTACCCTTAGAGGATTTCTTGAATATTCGTTCCATGTTCTGGATGGGACTGAGCGCAGGGTCCAAGGTGATGGTTCGATTCTGACCGGTGTCCCAGTCCATCACGTCCATTCCGGTCATACCTCTTCTTGCATTCTTTAGATTCGCTTTGAGGAGTTCTCCTTCGTGCAGGCGCTCGACAAATGCCCTGAGCCTTTTTTGATCTGCCTCTATTTTCGTGAGCCGTCGTTCAAGAGATCCGATTCTAGCTTTGATCGGCGCTCCAATTTCTCTCCTAAACTCGTCAAGCAAGATTGATCCAAGCTTGGTAGTGAAAAGCTCGTCCGCCGCTGCGTTCATGGAATCGAAGCATTCATCTGTAGGAGTTGCACACAGCGTGAGTTTTCTCTTACCGTTCGGACCAGCTGTGATCCCTGGGGACAATTCGCCCTGAGCGGGTATAGGTTTCAGGGACTCCGCACTGCGTCCGCGTTTCGGGGGCGGCTCGTACGTCATTCCCGGAAGCACGATTCTGCTTCCGGATTCCTTTTCAGGAATATGGTGAAGGCAGTTCATGATTTTGCCGGTAAGACCGTCCACCAGAACGATGTTCGAATCGCGACCGAGAAGCTCAAGAATCAAGCGGCGCTCACTCCTGTCACCACTGGGACCGCGGCTGCCGCATATGGTCACCACTCTATCGTCCTCGGCAGCGGATATTGCGTCAATTATGGCGCCCTGAAAATGGGCCCGCAAGAAAGCGCAGAACTTGGGAGGTCTTGGAGGATTAGGAATCTTCATCGAGGTTAGATGGATTCGGCCCAGTTGAGGGTCAGCACTCAGCACAAGTTTTTTTTCGCCCCCACCGCGAGCCCTCATACGCAATACTATTTCTCTCGGAAGCGGCTGATGAATCTTATTTACGAAGGCCCCAGGCAGCGATTCATTGAGCTCCTGCGCAACAAGTTGGAGAATAGCCAGGTTCATGCAATTCCTCGGAGAATTTTCAAAATTACTTCGGACAATTCTTATCACCCGTTTTTTTGCGGCACTCGCCAATAGTGCCAACTCCCTTGGCAAGAAACAGCACAACCAAGCATGATAAGGTTGCAGCAGACCGCCAGCCTGCCAGTTGGGAGGCGCTGCGGTATCGCCCGCGATTATTATACACCACGATAGCGCCGGCTCCACGGCTAGGAAGGACTGTTTACATGTTTCGGTTCATTCTGTAAACGGGTTCCTATCGATGCCCTGGAATGGTAATGTTGACTCAATAAACGATTCGGAGGCCACAATGAGTGTTCTCACGCGAAACGAGCTAATCGAGGCGATCAACAATGGCCGCATCCAAATCGATCCGTTTTCCGAAGACATGTTAGGCCCCGGGTCCGTGGATCTCAGTTTGAGCGACGAGTTCAGGATTTTCAAGAAGCTGCGCAAGGCAGTCGTAATTGACGACAGCATGGAGCTGGAAAAAATCACCAGGCTGGTTTACCGAAATTCCTTCACGCTACTTCCCGGGGAAACGATCCTGGGAATCACCAGGGAAAAGATACGTCTGGCGCCGAGTCTCTGCGGCTGGATTCAGGGCAGATCAAGGTTTGCACGAGTGGGACTGCTCGTTCACATGACCGCAAGCTTCATCCAGCCCGGAATAAACAACCGGCAGGTTCTGGAAATAAGCAATATGGCCCCGTTCCCCTTGATTCTGAGGCCAGACACAAGAATCTGCCAGGTGATCTTTCAAAGCACCATCGGAGAGGCGATTTACCACGGCAGGTACAAAAGTCAGGAAAAACTCTGAAATGAGGGCTCATACGAATTCCCTTTCAAATATGTAAAATCGGGGAGGCACTTCTTATTAATAACGTTCGATTTCTTGTTTTCTCGAGAAGAAGTTGGATTGCGATCGATGTAACTTACTGCTTCTATGAGAGAAATCGGACAAAGTTTGGTTGCGGCCGCAG
>JACRDE010000295.1 GCA_016212935.1 Desulfomonile tiedjei
GTTCCCATCAGGGACTATCACGGCCGGGAGCCCGATGAATTGCGCAAGGGACATGACCTGGCTCTGATAACCCACCGCACGATTACTCAATGTAAGAGCCGTACTATCGCTGACCCGTGGTTGACGCCGCTCATGCCTGAGAACGCAGTCCTCGTGAATCCCGTAGATGCGAAGAGCCTCGGACTGAAGGACGGCGACCTTGTCAAAGTTGTCAGTGCCACCAATCCCTCCGGTGAATGGGACCTGGGAGCAGGAAACAAGAAGCTCATGATAGGCAAAGTGGTATTCACCCAAACCATGCGACCGGGCGTAACGAGCTTTGCCTTAGGATTCGGCCATTGGGCAACAGGGGCTGCCGACACCACTATCGACGGGCTTCTGATAAAGGGTGAAAAGAGACGAGCAGCGGGCATTCACGCGAACGCCGCAATGTGGATCGACCCCGCCCTCAAGAATACCTGTATGGTTGATCCTGTAGGAGGCAGCGTGAGTTTTTATGATACGTACGTGAAAATCATGCCAATCTAGCGTCTGGCTGTGCATCCTGGCCTCGTACAACGGCGGGCGCAAGTTCGACCCTGGCAACCTCCTGGGAGCCTGTTATTGGGCTCTCAGGAATCCTCCACCAACGGCATGCCATGACGCCCGGGATAACGTGATACTAATGCGCTTTCAAAGAAGTAAGGTTGGGAGGACCCTCTTTAGTAAAGAGTTTCCCCCCAATCTTACTTCTTTGATTGAGGGTTAGTATCAGAACCCTTTCATCATTTCTTTCATGATTTCCGGAACTTCGATCCGACCCGTGGGAGCGAGTATCCGGCTACTGAAGTCCATGGCATAGTCTTTCTTAATTTTCCGAACTAATCGCCGGAATTCAGACGTGTCAATGGCATTGGCAATGTCCACGATTTTCCTGGCAGTGCATTCCCCCAGAGTCGTAGGCCCATTGCCGATTACGAGACGCCATGCTCCGGTGATGGGCACCTTCAATTCCTTCATTCCGGGGATGCATTCTTCTTTGACGAATTGATAATGCTCTTTTTCCTTACCTGGAACCACATTGTAGTACTGATTGAATTTCCAGGCGCCTGTGTGAATACTGTAGGGCTCCTCGACCAAGCGGCCTGTGGATACCCACAGCCTGCTGGAGTATTCACGCACAAGCTGCATAAGCTTGGCGGATATAACGCGGTACTCCTCCGTGGCGAGAATTTTGCGCAGGTAGCCCTGCTCCTTCACAGTAGCGACCGCTATGATACGGGGTCCCTGGCCGACTGCAACGTAGTAACCACCAAGGAGTTTCATTCCCAATTTTTCAAGGGTAGGATTGTATTCATGCGTTGCAAACTCAGAGTATTCGTCAAATTTTCCGGGAACGGTGTCCCAGGATTGAGTAAACAGGACGGTCATGGGGAACTCCTGATAACGCCAACTCTCGGAACTTCATCCTTCGTAAGAACGGTGAAGGCAGTCAGTTTCCTGAGCTCCGTCTCCAGGGATTTGTTCGATTGGGAATTGGTCATTCCTGCTCCGCTAGCGGCGATGACTTCGCCGGATTTGGTCTCACACTTTTGTGAAAAAGGAGGGCGGCTATCCGTTTCCACGGATTGCTCCTGCATGAGCCTGCCGTACTTCGATAAAGAATTCAACCCCATTTTGCGAACCATGTCCCACCTGAACTGAACAACGCATCAGGCGGCTTGCGAACACCGACAATTTCTTCTTTGCACGGCGGTTTTTTTGATTCCGCAGTATATTCGGCAGGAGTTTGATTGACAGAATACGGACCGGGGCAGCGATCACAGAGAAGGGGGGAACACCTTGTACGAATTGTTGTCCAGGAGCAGTGACTTCGGAGCGAAATCGTCCGCTTCTTTGACCGCAAACAAGGACTCTATGAAAGCCTCCGCAGCCCTGGAAAGCCTCTTGTCTTTGCCTACCACCACATCGATGTGCATGGTGAACGGCCCTTCTCGAACGGGTAAAGCTCGAAGCGCGCCTTTGGCGATATCCTGATCTACTCCCATTCGGGCCAGGAAAGTTACCGCCTTTGACATTTTCACGAGCTCCTTTATGAAGTCCACATTGCCCGATTCAATGAAGACTGACGGCGCAACGCCTCTCGCTTCGAGTACCTCCTGAACGATCCGCCTCGTACCGGATCCGACTTCCCGCAATATCAGGTTTTCGGTTTTGAGATCTTGAATTGAAATCGTGCCATTCCGGCACAGTCTATGCCCGGGCGCGGCCAGAAGGACAAGCTCGTCCTCAATAAAGGGGATTATCTTCAAGCTGGGCTCGTAATGCACTTGCCCGACTATGGCCAGTTCGTTGCGACCGTTCAAGATCCCCTGAACCATTTCCGCGGAGCTGCCTTCGTTCACCTGAATCTGGATCTTAGGAAACGATTCCCGAAATCTCTGGATATAGCGGGCGAGAAAATATCGGACCAGCGTCTTCGAACTGCCTATTTTCAGGATTGTCGGCGCAGCGTCTTCGGGATGACTCAGCAGTTCGTCTGCTTCTTCCATGAGCCCGAAAATTTTCTCGGTAATCGTGTGTAGCCGTTTGCCGCACTTAGTTAACTCGAGCTTTTTTTTCCCTCTTACAAACAGCTGGGTGTCGTATCTGCTTTCTAACGCTTTGATTTGGGCACTTACGCCGGGCTGGGTGATGAACAGTTGCTCTGCTGCACGAGAAATACTTCCGCAATTTGCTGCGAAGTGGAAGGCTCTGAGCTGATTCAGACTCAGGTCAATTGTCATACCGAACACCTTCAGGTGAACATATAACTTTTTTTTATACGATCATAAAATTAAGTGATTTGACATGTCAAGCCAAATGCCGCAATCCTGACCTTGAACTGAAAGATTCCTCGTCGGGCGACAGGTCACCCAGTAACTATCGTACAACAATTGATTTTTCTCGTCAAAAAAGTATTTGGCCATCAACCGAAAACAAGGAGGAAACATAAATGGCTGAAGAATACGATGGCATAATCATCGGCGCCGGACCGAACGGATTAACCGTGGCCGCGTATCTGGCCAAAGCGGGGTTGAAGATTCTCCTTTTGGAAAAGCGCTTTGAAGCGGGGGGAGGTTTGGCTACCGAACAGGTGACTTTGCCGGGATTCCTCCACAACACCCACGCCGTATACATGCCTATGGTTGATTATGCTCCTCCTCTCAGGGATTTTGAAGACTATTTGACGAAAGATTACGATCTGAAGTTTGCGTTTCCTCCTCTGGTGATGTGCATGCCTTTCGCTGACGGCTCGTCGTTGCGTCTGTACCAGGATGTGGAGAAAACGTGCGAGTCCATTGCGGAGTTTTCTAAGAAAGATGCGGAGACCTATCGGAGGGTCCAAGACAGGTTTAGGGTGCTCACCGAGGATTTTCTTGGACCTGCCACGTATGAAGAGGCAAAACCCGCGTTCGAGCAAATGATCAAGCTTCAGACCACGGACGTGGGCCGAGAAATCAGCCAATGGACAGAGAAAACCCCACGGGGGATCGTGCACGAACTTTTCGAGAACGACCGGGTGAGGACACTCTTCCTTTATTTGTCGTGCATGTGGGGCCTACATTACGATCTGGAGGGGGTCAGTTACCTGGTTCCCCTACTATTTAACCGTGCAGCAAACTACAGGCTCGTTGTGGGCGGCTCCCACCATCTTGCCCATCTGTTCACCAAGGTGCTTTACAGACACGGCGGTATGATTATTTCTCCGGTTGCTGTAAAGCGCATCGCCATTGAAAACGGAACGGCTACAGGAGTGGAACTGGAAGACGGAACTTTTTACAAGGCATCCAAGTTTGTTGCGAGCAGTCTGGACCCTTACCAGACTTTCTTGAAATATGTCGGGGCAGAGAACCTCGAAGACCGTTTTGTGACCCGCACTAAGGACTGGACCTGGGAACTCTCCAGCCTGTTTCACGTGCACTTGGCGCTGGCGGAATCTCCACAATTCAAAGCCGCTGAGTTATGTCCGGACTTGAGCGAGGCGTTCATAACGGTTCTAGGCTACGAGACCGAAGAAAGCCTGGTGCGGCATTACGACGCCATACACAAGGGCGAGCTGTACCCCGGTGGATTCAACTGCTCTTTCCCTTCCATACATGACCCGAAGCAGGCCCCGCCGGGAAGACACACCGGCCTTATATCGCTCCATGCACCCTACAATCTCAAGGACGGCGGCGCCGAGAACTGGTTCAGGATCCGTGAGAACGAGGCCAAACGCTGCGTAGGCCTCCTGCAGCAATATGCCCCTAACATCACAGACGAGAACATTTTATGGCATTACATTACCACCCCGCTGGATATTGAGAATAAATTTGCGGACATGGTCCGGGGTTCTTACAAGCAAGGGGCTTATCTGCCTCTTCAGATGGGCTACCTTCGTCCGAACGAAGAATGCTCTCAGTACGCCACCCCGATCAAGAAGCTCTACGTCTGCGGAGCCAGCACTTTTCCGGGCGGACTCATCACCTTCGGTCCCGGATACAATGCGGCCAACAAAATTGCAGCGGACCTGGGCTTGGACCGATGGTGGGGTGAGCCCGAGTGTGTCCGCAAGGCGAAGGCCAGAGGAACGTTATAGGAGACGAAACCATGAAGGTGAATTCAACTGGTCTGGGAAAAACTACGATGGTGGCTACCTTTGCGGATCTCCAGAAGGTAGATGGTGAATCCGGCGGCGCCATGAGACTGAACATAGAAGCCACGGAGCCTGTTCACTGGTCCATCAAAGCCACAGTTGGAGGAGAGGATCTGAGAACGTTTGCGCGTCTGATGCTCAAGCCCTCCAATCTTGTATATGTGCTGTGGCTGCTCTGTTTCGGCAAAAAGCTGACCCCACCGGAGTCCCATTGACGGGACCCCGTCTTCGATGAGAATAGGAGGTCTTTCCATGGCAGACAAGACTTACGATGCAATCGTCGTCGGCGGAGGACACCAGGGCACTATAATAGCCTGTTACTTGCAGAACGCTGGCATGCAGACCGTTGTGTTCGAGAGGCAGCATGAACTCGGAGGAGGCGCTTGCGGTGAAGAAATCCCCGTTCCGGGTTTTTTGCAAAATCCGTGCGCACACTGGACACGGTTCTACGGACATCCGGCGTACGATGATTTCAAGCTCAGAACCAGAGGGCTCTCGTACGTATACCCGGACCACAGCGAAGGCATGATCTACGACGACGGCACGAGCTTCATGGGATACACAGCGTGGAAGGTAATCGACGTTGACACAGGAAAAGCTGAGTTCCACGAGGCTAACGCTCAGAAGACCATTGATCAGATTGCTCGCTTTTCCCAACGGGATGCGGATACTGCCTACGATCTGCTGGATAAATACCGCAGGAAATGGAGAGCCGCCTTTCACGAGTGGAGATACAATCCGCCCACTCCCTGGGGAGTGCCTGATGCATTCGAGCGGCTCATCAGCGATCCAGAAGCACCCATACCCCCTGAATACCAGTTCTACACTTCTCAACAGGTTGCATACGATCTCTTTGAGAGCGACTATCTCAGAACCCTGTTCATGAGGTCCTGCATGACCTCGAGTGGGGTGTTTCCTAATGACTGCATCGGGGTGTACAAGATCCTGCACACGCTGGGAATGATACTCTCCTGGGAGCCTGCCTCCATAGCCATAGGTGGCACCCATGCGATAACTCACGCGCTTCAGAGGGCTTTCAGCTCAATGGGAGGCGAATTCGTGGTGGAAACGGCAGTAGCCGGCGCGATCATTCAGGACGGAAAAGCTGTAGGCGTCAGACTCAAAGACGGCCGCGAAATAGCAGCGCGGCACGCGGTGGTCAGCGATCTGAACACGACCCAGACCGTGCTCCAACTCATCGGAGAGGAGCATGTTCCGTCGAAGATAGCGCACAGGGCTAAAAACATCCTCCGCGACAGGGCCCAACTTTTCTGGGGCAACTTTGCCCTCCATGAACTCCCGCAGTACACGGCTGCAAAAGACAACCCGGAGATCGGGATGTGTCCACGGCTCAACTGGGGACCAAAGGACCCTGACTATTTCGCCACACGGCATCAGGCCGAACTGTTTGTAAAGGGCATACCTGACAAGCTGGTCGCAATTGTGGCTCCGGACAGCATCTGGGACTGGACGCGTGCCCCCAAAGGGAAACATACCATTCTCGTGGAGCAGTTCACCGCGCCGTACCGCTTTTTCAGTGACAAGGACTGGCTCAAGATGAAAAAGGAGATCGTCGAGATCGTGCGCAAGCAATGGTCGTGGTACGCTCCTAATATGACCGAGGACAATGTTATTGCAGCCCACATCACTACACCCATGGATGTGCAAATGCGAAACGTCAACATGCCGCAAGGAGGCTGGACGGGTGAGGACATGATCGCTTCTCAAATGGGTAGAATGCGACCTTTTCCTGAGTTGGCCTTTTACAGACTTCCCGTGAAAAACATGTATCTGGCTTCGGCTGCCGCTCACTCTGGACCAGGAATCGGTCGGGGCAGCGCTTACAACTGTTTCAAGGTGATTGCAGAAGATTTCGGGCTTCCGAAAATCTGGGAACAAAAAGGAAGACCCTACTGATCTGGAGGACACCATGGGACGGCTCGACGGTCGTGTGGCCATTGTTACAGGCGCAGGCAAAGGGTTGGGCAAGGCTTTTTGCATAAAATTGGCTCAGGAAGGGGCAAGTATAGTCGCTGTGACGCGAGCGGATACGGAAGGCCTGGAAAAAACCGGAGAGGAGGTGAGATCTCTCGGTAAAGAAGTGCTGCTGAGCATTGTGGACGTCTCCAGCGAAAAAGATACCTTGAGTATGGCCCAGCAGACTCTCGACAGGTTCGGCCGGATCGACATCCTGGTGAACAACGCCGCCTATTACTACGGCGTCGCCAGGAAGCCTTTCAGCGAAATATCCGTTGAAGAGTGGGACCGGATGATGGCAGTAAACGTGCGGGGCCCTTGGCTTTGTGCGCGGGCTGTGTTTCCTGCCATGAAGCGGTCCGGTAAGGGAAAAATCATAAACCTTGCGTCTGAAGTCTTCTTCACTGGTTCGCACGGATTCGTCCACTACGTCTCGTCAAAGGGCGGCGTCATCGGTTTGACCCGTGCTCTGGCAGTCGAGTTGGGACCCCACGGAATATGCGTAAACGCAGTGGCTCCAGGATACACCGATACAGAGGCGAGCAGGACAATTGCCGAAATAAACAAATATGACACGAGCAAGACCCCACTCAAAAGACTGGAGAAACCGGAAGATCTGGTGGGGATCGTGGCGTTTCTGGCTTCTGATGAAAGTGACTTTATAACGGGCCAAACAATGTTGGTGGATGGAGGGAGAGCCATGCACTGACAAGAACACCCACGTCCCCGCGCAGAGGGCCGCATTCTCCTCTTCGGCTTTTTGAAAGAGTTATCTCGAAAAGCGGACTTTTCTCCTGCGGCTCTCCCTAAGTCTTCTCCTGACTGGCCCTCACCCGCGCGGTGACTGTCCATATACACAGATGGATTCAGGTCCTCAGGTTAATCGTTCACACCAATTCCCCATACGTCCCCACCGAAGAGGAGCGAGTCATGAAGGTTTACGATGTGGTGCCTGGCTTGGAATTCGACCCTGAACACGATCTGGCCCAGTCTCCGGCGTGGTTCCTGGACGGAACCCATTCCGTTCCCCCCTGGACGCCCATGTTCGGGTGGTTCTGGATCAATTTCTGCAGACACGGAATGCAGTACGGTGCCCAACAGTTATCTCTGCCCACGGTGAAGGGCTGGGATTGGCGTTTCATGAACGGAGGCGGTTACCTCACTCTGCTTCTGGTCAAGAGCGAGGAAGAGAAACAGAGGAGAGAAGCTCGATTCAAAAAGGCCATATTGCCATTCATCCAGGACTATGACGGGCTGTGGAACGGTTTTGTCAAGGAAATCTTGGGCCAGTACGAGGGGTTGAAGTCACTGGATCTCGATAAAGCCACCAATTATGAACTCCTACAAAATTTCGAGGATACCATCAACACCTGTCGCCGCATGTGGGAAATCCACATGTACATGATGTACGGCACGTACACCGCTTACATTCTCTTTGAGAATATGTGCCGTGAACTTGCTGGAATCGATGACACGTCTCCCCTGTTCCACAGCGTTGTTTCCGGATTCGACAACAAGGTTTTCCAGGTGGATCGCAGGCTCTGGGAGTTTTCCAAAAGGGCCGAAGCGGATGGACTGTCCAACGTGTTCACCAAAAATGAAGCGCCCGAAATAAGAGGAAGACTCGAAGAATCTGACAAGGGAAAAGCATTCATGAAGGATTTCATAGCGTTCATGAATGAGGACGGCTGGCGTATGCAACGCATGTCAGAGATCAACCTGCCCACATGGGTGGAAGATCCCACCCCGGCACTGGGAATGGTAAAGCATTTCACAAACAAAGGCGGTTCATTCAACCTCGATGGCGAGCGCCAGAAGCTGAGCCGAAATCGCGAAGCAGCGGAAAAGGAGATACTGGGGAAAGTCCCGGTCCAGCAAAGGGGTTGGTTTGAGCAGTTGATGCGACTTGCCCAGAAGAGCGGTATCTTCAGCGAAGAACACGATCACTATCTGGATCTCTACACCCACGCCATGATACGCAGAAGCGCTCTGGGAGTGGGAAGGCGCTTTGTTCAAGCCGGGTCCCTGGATGATCACGAAGACATCTTCTTCCTCATCCCGGACGAAATACGGCGCGCAGGTATCGCTCCGGATCAATTCGACCTCCGGTACATCGTGGAACGCAGGAAAGCGGACTGGCACGAATGGCAAAAGAAGCCCAATCCTCCAGCAATACTCAGGGAGGGTTTCGATCTCGACCAAGCGATGGGAGTTCTCGTGAAATCCAATGATCCCATCGCACTCAAGGTGGTTGTTGGTGCCATGCCGCAGGTCCGTCCCGAATTAAAGGCCGATCTGTATGGAACCTGCGGATCGCCTGGAGTGGCCGAAGGAATCGCTCGCGTGATCTTGAACGAGGATGAGCTTCATCTCGTGCAGGAGAATGACATTCTGGTGGCGGCAACTACCTCGCCGAGTTGGACACCTGTATTCTCAATGATCAAGGGCGTGGTAGTGGACCGCGGGGCGAGCTTATCGCACGCGGCCATTGTGGGACGCGAGTACGGAATACCAGTTGTCATGAACGTCTTCGAGGGCACGGCCAAGGTCAAGTCCGGCCAGAGAATCAAGATAGATGCGAACATGGGCACCGTGTACATCCTGGATAAGTGAGCGGCCCCAGCATAAGCGGGCGCCGGGTTTTGGGGGATCCCGGTGTCCTGCTCCTGCAAAAAGGAGAGTGGACTCCCATGCCGGAACAATGGATCTACTGGTTCGAGGAATTGGGAAGTGAGCATAACGACCTAGTGGGGAAAAAATGTGCCAATCTCGGGGAGCTGACCAGGCTTGGATTGCGGGTTCCGCCGGGTTTTGCCGTGTCGGTCGACGGATACGAGAAGTTCATGGCCGAAACCGGGGCGGGAGATGAGATCAGGCGTTACGTACAAAGTAAGCGAGATCTCCTAAAACACGTGGACCAGCAGGTAGAGGCAGGCCGCGAAATTAGAGGTATTATAGAATCAAAAAACATGCCTTCTGAAATGCAGGAAGAGATCCATCGTAGGTATGAAATACTCTGCGAACGGGCTGGAAGGCCAGATGTGCCCGTGGCGGTACGGTCCAGCGGGGCCGTGAGCATGCCTGGCCAAATGGAGACGTTCCTGAACGTCAAAGGGAACGACGACGTGACCGAAAAGATGATCCAGGTCTGGGGAAGCGCTTTTACCACGCGTGCTATTGCCTTTCGCGTTGAAAAAGGGATGGAAATGGAGAAGGCCCCGATAGGGGTGGCGGTGCTCAAGATGGTCAATGCCAAGTGCGCCGGAGTAGTACTGACCGTGCTGCCGACCACAGGAGACATGACCAAAATAATTGTCGAAGGAAATTGGGGCCTTGGCGAAAGCGTCGTGAGCGGAGAGATGACGCCGGATCAGTTTATCGTGGACAAGGAATGCGGTGAGTTCGAGTGCACCGTGAGCACAAAAAAGAAAATGGTATGCCAACACACGTTCGGTACCCGGGTGGTTCAGGTGCCCAAGGACATGCAATGCCGTCCGTGTCTTGAATCCGAGGAACTGCAAGAGATAGCCCGCATCGCAAAACAGGCTGAATCTCACTTCAAGTTGCCCCAAGACATGGAATGGGTCATAGATGAAGATCTCGGATTTCCCGAAAACGTTCTCTGGGTGCAGGCGCGGCCAGCGAAGTACTCGAAGAAAGAGAATGAAGCCGAGTACCTTGCGGAACTCATGTCTCGGATCTTCAAGATGTAAGAGGAACCCCTATCAGGAGGATCTCATGACCATCCTTTTTACCCAATCCTGGGACGTGATTCCGGGAAAATTTGATGAATACTCCGAGTTCATGACGAACGAATATAATCCTTCCCTGGTGAGATTGGGAATCAACCTGCTGGGGGGGTATTACGTTGCAGTCGGCCAGGGGCCAAGGATCAAAGCAGTCGCTACAGTCGAGGAACAAGATTACCTGCGCAAGATTCTCGCCACTGATGAGTACCGGGTCATATCTGCCAAGCTCATGAACTTGGTGTGCGCATACTACAGCAAGCTGTGGGTATCCACAGGCCGGCTGATCGAGGAGCCTTACAGAGTTCAAACGGGTGCCTGGAAATTCAATCAGTACTACAATGTGGTCCCAAGCAAAGAAGAAGAACATTATCATTTCGTGAAAGAAGAATGCATCCCCGGAATGAAGGAATTGAAGGTGCCCATCACCGGAGCTTGGCGTCTCGTAATAGGCAATGGCCCCATTATTTTAGGGGAATGCAGTGCTCGCAGCATTGTCGATATTGCCGAGGCCATCGATACCTCGGAATACAGGCGGTTGGTCCGGACAATGAAGAAGAATTACGCCACAGATTTCAGCAGCAAAATACTTGCTCCCACTGGGAGAATCGAGATTCCGTTCTTTATGAAAGAGATGATGAAAGGATTCTAAGCGGCTGCCAAAATAATGTCCATTTGGCCATCCGAGACGAAGAATCCGGATGGCTCACCGTGGCGGGCATCGTCGCCGTCATTCCTGTGAAGGCAGGAATCTAGGGTCTGGGCTCCGGATCAAGTCCTGGGTGACGGTGTCATTTCCGCAAATCGGACAAAAGAACTGGCAATTGCTACAAGCGGCCTAAATTCAGACAAACATACACAGGGAAGAATAGCGGAGTACAGCCAAAAGTCTCTACCGAGACTTACGGAAACTGGGTTCCGAATTTAGCGATTAGATTATCGCTCAGGGATGTTGCTCTTATTAACCGAATTCCGAAAGGAGTCTCGTAATGTATGTGCGCATGACTTTCTTCAAAGTTGAGAACGGCAAAATGGACTCTCTCAGAGACCTGTACAATAGAGATGTCATCTCCGCTCACAAGCATCACAAAGGTATACGGTTCGCGCACCTTTTGGAATGCTTGGACGACACGAACGAAGGGATATCCGTGACGGCTTGGGACACCAAAGCCGACCTGGATGCATACGAAACAAGCGGCGATTACGAAAGACTTCGCGGACTTTTCAACGAGATGTACTCTGGGGTTCCCACCCTCAGATCCTATGAAGTGACGGCAAGCTCCGAGCCTATTCTTTTAAGGATTTTTTGATTCGGCTATGCAACTTGGCGCTCGGCCCAGGGTTCCAGCTGGAGTCGCTGGCACGTCATGAGAGACTCTGATAGCTATCGGAAACCTGGTCCGGCAGGAGATTGTCCAGCGGAGATCGCTCTCAACAGAGGTAACAGAGACACTCGACAGAGCCTAATATACACGGGGAATATTCATGAAACAGGTGAATTTTGCTCTGAACGGGATTCCGCAGACCTGCGTCGCGGAAGATGACCTGGTTCTGCTCGACTTTGTGCGAAAAGACAAAGGATTGACAGGCACGAAGCAGTCCTGCGGCCGTAAAGGGCAATGCGGCGCATGCACGGTGCTCGTCAACAAGAAGGCAGTGCGTTCTTGCCTCATTCGGGTTGTTACGCTGAGCGGGGCTGATGTCATAACCATCGAGGGATTGGGAACGCCCGATAATCCACACCTCATTCAGGAGGCGTTCGCTCTCAGCGGTGCCATTCAGTGCGGTTTCTGTACGCCCGGGATGATCATGGCGTCCAAGGCCCTCCTGGAGCAGAATCCGGATCCGGACACGGCCGCAATAAAAAAAGCTCTGGGCCGCAATCTTTGTCGATGTACCGGGTACAAAAAGATCATTGATGCGGTGAAACTTGCGGGCAGCTTCTTGAGAGGGGAGGTTAGGCCAAATGATGTGCGTCCTCACAAGAGTGAAGGCATGATAGGGGTCTCTTTGCCCCGTCCGACTGCCTTGCTCCTCGCAACCGGCAAGGCTCTATTTACGGCCGACATAAAAAAGGACGGCCTGCTGGAGCTGGCAGCAGTTCGGTCACCCTATTCGCATGCCCTGATAAAATCTATCGACACATCAGGGGCCGAGAAAGTCCCTGGAGTGGTGGCTGTACTCACTGCAAAGGATATCAAGGGAACCAATCGGCTAAAAGAGGATCAGCCGATTCTTTGCGACACCAAGGTGCACGTCATGGGTGATGCTGTGGCGGCTGTGATAGCTGACAGCAAGGAAAGTGCTTTGGCTGGTGTGCAAGCGGTGACCGTCGATTACCAACCTTTGCCAGAAGCGCACACGCCGGCGGAAGCGGTGGCCGCTGGGAGTTGCCAAGTCCATGAAGGGATGCCAAACCTTTGTTACACCCATCCTCAGATCAAAGGGGATGCCCAGGCAGCGCTAGCAAAATCCGATGTGGTGGTAGAAGCAAGCTTCTCGACTCAGCTTATACATCAGTCACCGCTGGAACCAGAGGCCTCTGTGGCCTATTTTGAAGAAGACCCGGACGACGAGGAGCCTCAACTTGTAGTAGTTGGGCGAAGCATCAATATTCATCATCACCTGAAGGTCCTGCAAGATTCCCTTGGATGGGAAAACACGCGGTACGAGCAGGCCTTCATCGGTGGGCAGTTCGGAATCAAAATGGACATCACTGCAGAGGGATTGGCTGCTGCTGCGGCTCTCCACGTGCGACGTCCGGTACGTTATGTCTGCAGCCTCGAGGAGTCCATGTGGATCACCACGAAACGCCACCCCTTCGACATGAAGGTGCAACTGGGAGCTGACCGCGATGGAAAACTCACCGGATACTCAATAGACTTCACCGTTGAAAACGGTGCATACGTTTCGGCAGGAAAGTCGGTCATAAATCGCGCCCTGTACATGTTGAGCGGTTCGTATTATATACCTCACATAAATGCCGTGGGCAACCTGGTCTATACCAACAATGCGTGGGGAGGGGCCGCTCGAGGAGCGGGACCGCCTCAGGTGAATTTCGCCCTTGAGTCAGCCATGGAACTGTTAGCCGCCCGGCTGGATTTGGATCCGCTGGAATTGCGTCTCATGAATTCGGTAAAGCCCGGCCAGTCGATTTCCACTGGGCAGGTGGTCGATGAATGGCCATATCCGGGATGTCTCGAGGCCATCAGAGAACACTACGAAAGGGCTGGGATAGAGTGTGCTGCATTTCAGGACAGCAGACTCAAGAGAGGAGTGGGACTCGCAGGGGGTAGCTTCGGAATAGGCAGAGGGGGGCCGGACCGCTCTCAAGTCGCAGTGGAACTCATGCCTGATGATGGCCTCACCATCTATGGATCTGTCGCCGATCCGGGCGAAGGGAACGACGCCATGTTGACCCAGATAGCGTCTCATCTAACGGGAATTGGCGTCCAGAAGATCCGTCTCATCACTCGCGACACCGATAGCACTCCGGATTCGAGCTCGGCCTCAGGCAGCCGCGTGACCTATATGAGTGGAGGGGCTCTGGTGAACGCTATTGAAGCCTTGAAAAAGGCTATGGCTGAAGCCGGCGCAAATGACTACAACCAACTGGTTGCGAAGGGGAAGCCGACCAAGTACCTTGGAACGAGAGTGGCGGAGACTACGCTCCTTGATGCGGAAACAGGCCAAGGCGTGCCGTTCGAGTCACGCGTGCATGGGGTTCAGATGGCGGAAGTCGAGGTTGACATCGAGACCGGTGAAGTCCGACTAATAAAGATGACCGCCGTGGTCGATCCGGGAACGGTTATCAACCCTCGCATAGTCGAAGGCCAGATCGAGGGTGGGCTCGACATGGGCGCAGGAATGGCTTTACGGGAGCACTACCTGCACGGAAAGACGAAGGACTGGATCAGCTCCAAATTCCCCACCATGAAGACGGCTTTCGACATGGAAATCATCCTGCTTCAGACCCCACGAAAAAGAGGGCCGCTGGGCGCAGTGGGGATCGGAGAGTTCGTACTCCTGCCAACGTCCGCTGCCATAATCACGGCCATTCAGAATGCCACGGGCGGGGAACGCATTTGCCATCTTCCAGCCACTCCGGAACGAGTTCTCCAGGCCATGGGCAAAGGAGAAGCATCCAGCTGACACCGATGGCTAACAACGACTCCACACGAGCCCGCGAGCACACGACCAGAGTAATCGACGGAAAGGAGGTCGTGTTCGACGAAGAAGGATTTCTTCTGAATCCAGAAAGCTGGACGGAGAAAATTGCCGAGACTCTCGCACTGGAGACAGGTGTCTCAAGACTCACTGATAACCAGTGGGAAATGATTTACTTTCTCCGCGGATTTTATCTGACCAACGGCAGGGCTCCGCTGAATAGAGACATCAAGAGAGAAACGGGCCTGAGCCTACTCGCACTTGAGCGCCTTTTCCCGGGAGGTATACGTCATGGCGCACGGCGTCTGGCTGGACTTCCCAATCCCAGGAGTTGTTGATAACGCTATGGATGATCACTCGCCCATGATCTATCTGGACAATGCAGCAACAACTTTCCCTAAGCCTCTCCCGGTGCTTGAGGAGATGTTCGAGGCGTATGCTCGCCTGGGCGTTTCACCGGGCCGCAGCAGCTATGACTTGGCGGTACAGTGCGAGCACTATGTATACGAGGTACGACACCAGATCAGCAACTTTTTCGGAGGTGACGGCTCCGATCGAGTGGTTTTCGCCTACAACGCCACCGATGCTCTCAACACCATTATCCTGGGTCTGATCGAACCAGAGTGCCACGTTGTAAGCTCCAGATTGGAGCATAATTCAGTCCTCAGACCTCTCCATCATTTGCGCGATCGAGGTCTGATCACCTTCGATCTCGTTCCCTTTGATGGGAAAGGGTTCATAGACCCACGGGACGTGGCGGACCTCATCAAGCCAGCAACCAAGTTCGTTATCCTCAACCACGTGTCCAACGTCCTGGGGACGATCCAGCCTGTGTCGGAAGTAGGCCGCACTTGCGCCGACCGGGGGATTCCGCTCATTCTCGATGCGTCACAGAGTGCGGGAGTTGTGCCCATTAACATGCGAGCCATGAATGTCCACGCAGTGGCGTTCACAGGCCACAAGTCCCTCCTGGGACCCACCGGGATTGGCGGACTCGTGCTCCGAGAGGGGATCGACGTCCGAGCCACCAGGTTCGGCGGAACTGGCTTCGAGTCCTGGGATTCTGCGCATCCCGAGGAGTATCCGTATCGTCTCGAGGCCGGTACGCTCAACGTCATGGGCATAATCGGGCTCTCTGCCGGATTGCGATGGATTGCTCAACGCGGCATGGCGAACATCTACAGCCACGAGATGATGCTCGCTCGAACCCTCCGAGACGGCCTTTCCTCCACGAAGAACGTGCGGATGTATTGCGCGGACCGACTGGACAATCATGTAGCGGTGCTCACGTGCAATGTCGAGAATCTCGATCCGGAAGACTTCGCTGCTATCCTGGACGGCGATTACAATGTTGCAACCAGGAGTGGCCTTCATTGTGCGCCGTTGGTGCACGAGGATATTGGGACGAGTCCCCGTGGCGGAGTCCGCTTCAGCGTTGGACCGTTGAACTCAGCTGAAGATATCTCAGCCGCTTTGTCAGCGGTTGGTGCCATTGTGCGCGGGTAGCTTGTGATCCCCGAAACAAGTTCGCACTGATTCCAACCCTTTTCGGGGTTTGAATAGCACTCATGACTTGAGGATGTCCTGAGATGGTGAATTCACAAACTTTCGATGTCATTGTCGTGGGAGGTGGACCCGGAGGCGCCGTTGCTGCCAAACGCTGTGCGGAAGCGGGCCTGATGACAGTATTGATTGAGAAAAAGAAGCTGCCGCGCGACAAAGTCTGCACGGGAATGGTGATGGGAGATTGGGCTCATGACATCATTCGATTGGAATTCGGTGAAATCCCGGAGGCTGTTCTCGTTGATCCACCTTGTCTGACGGGTCACCGACTTCATGTTGCAGGAGCGGAAACGCAGACCCTGGAATGGCCCACGCCTTTTACCTGGAGAAGGAATCTGGATTTCTGGATGCTTCTACGTGCCAAGGAAGCGGGCGTGGCCATACGGGAAGACTCGCGAGTCGTAAGTGTAACTCCGGAACAGGGCCTTACACGTGTCACGACCCAGCATCACGGCCTGACAGAGGAGCTCCGGGCACGGTTTGTGATCGGAGCGGATGGCAGCACTTCAGTGGTTCGAAAATCACTATTCCGTCTCAAAGTAAGGTATTCGAGTCCAATACGGGAGTGTTACCGGGGGAAATTGGACCTGCAAAGGAACGTCATCCACTGGTTTTTCCCAAAAGGCCGTCCCAGGCCACGGTTCAACGTTAATCACAAGGATGACGTGTTTCTTATCGAGGGTAGCGGAATTAAGGAATTACGGCGGGAGATCAATGAGACTCTCATGCAATACGGCTTTGATCCTCGCAGCAAACCGGAATGGAAGGACGGCTGTGCCATCGCCATGCTGCATGAACAGCTACTGTCAAAAGCGTTTGTGCCGGCTCAGGGCAACAACCTCTTGGTTGGTGACGCAGCAGGGTTGATTTTTCCCATCACCTTTGAGGGGATTGGCTCTGCCTTGAAGAGCGGCGTTGCTGCGGCTGACGCTGTCTCCAAGAGCGTCGAGACGGGAAAACACGCCGCGGCTTTTTATCTTGAGGCACTCGAGCTTATACTGGAGAAAATTCGCCACCTTTGCTCCGTCCAGAATGAGCTTGGGGATTCTAGCATGGGCGATCCTCATCGCTTGGCAGCTTCCATGTTGTCGGCGTACCGGGAGACTCTAATCATCCAAGAGAATAGCTTCGTGAATCCGGACTGATGGCACATGATGAAAAACGAAATCCGGGAAGGGGCAGTTCCCTGAATAGAAGAATAGCTCGATACTTCACCATCTTGAATCCGATCAGAGACCTTTCCATTTTCAGAAAAGCCAGTGCCGATTGCGGCTCATGAGGACAGCCCTCAGTGAAAGCTTTCTGGGAGAATAACTATGAAAATGGCACCTGATTGTATTGCGTGCAACCTCAAAACAGCGCTTATGGCAATTCGTGAGCTCACCGCTGAAGTGAGCGAAATGAAAAAAATCATTGCAGAGGTCATGCAGCTTCCTGCTATGCGCGCTCTCGATTGGAGTGTGACGGGTGCACAACTTGTGGAACAAATATTCAAAACGATAA